>DASPMW010000193.1:0-8870 GCA_035626855.1 Patescibacteria group bacterium | reverse complement strand
GAATTCCCGAAGGAACATGTGAAGTCCGCCGCCAATGATTTCTACGGTCTGCTGAAAAGCGCCGATGTATCCGATGGCATTTCGCAGGCCGTCCGCGCTTTTGACGAGGAAAAAGTGAAAGACCTTCTCGACAAGGCGATGACCAAGCTGCAGGAAGAAGAAACCTCGCTGAAAGTCGCGAAGGGCCTGAAAGACATTCTCGCCAAAACGCCGAACGACAAGATCGAGGAAGGCCTCGACCAGCTGCTCGCGACCCGCGCCGACGGTGAGGCGGCGATCGTGAAAATGCTGTTCGACCAGTTCAAGCCGGTGCTCGACGATATGCGCGACGGTTCGGTCGAAGACGTGGCGGCACAGGTGCGCGATATCGCTGCGACCATCCCGACTGATGCCTTGGCAGCCAATGCGGCGGCGCTCACCCGCGAAGTCACGCCCGAGCGCGTGGCGAAGCAGGCGGAAGCCGTGACCGGCAAGCTGCCCTCCGCGAATGCCGTTTCCGATATCGTCCACGGTCTTGGCACGCTTGCATCCGACAAGCTTGGCGATATCGCGAAGTCGAAAACGCCCGCGAATGACGTGAAATCCCTGCCGGCTGAATTCGCCGCGGCAGCACAGGATCTCGTCGCGAAAGTCATCAAGAACGACAAAGACAAGCCGAAGCCGTCGAAAGGCCAGAAATTCGACCTCTAAGGCGCCAGATAGAATCTTCATTCCGATTTCCCTATTGGATGAAGAGGTTGAACGGGCAGGAGAGCGTTTATCGCCTTCCTGCCCGTTTTTTATTGGCGTATGCTTTTTGGCATGGAACAGGCGCAGACCAGCACTTTTTATAAAGACCTCCCGCCCGCCGGGGATGGCGGCATGACCGATTTCGCCCAGCACCGCGATATTCCCGACGACTGGGCCGTCGTGGTCGTAGATATCGTCAATTCGACAAGGGCGATCGAAGCCGGCAAATATAAAGACGTCAACATGGTTTCGGCGTCTTGCATCACCGCTGTCTTGAACGCGGTCGGCCGGGAGGAAGTCGCCTATATTTTTGGCGGCGATGGCGCGACATTGCTTGTTCCGGCGGCACTTGCCTATGACGTCGCGGCAGCGCTCTATGGCACGCGGCTGATGTCAGAAGAAATTTTTAGTCTCGAAATGCGCGCCGGCATCGTTTTTGCCGAAGAACTGCGTCGGCGGAACGCGCCCGTGCGCGTCGCAAAAACCGTTGTCGCGCCTGGCGTCTACCAGGCCGCCCTCTCGGGCGAGGGGGTGACGCTCGCCGAGAAACTGGTCAAGGACAAGAGCGACGGCGCAAAATATGATATCACCGCGCTGTTCCCGAAACAGGCGCTGGCCGCCAAGCCGCCGGATTTCAAGGGGCTGCAGTGCCGCTGGCAGCCGCTATATGCCCGCAACGGCGTCGATCTCTCCGTGATCGTGCTCGCGCGCACGCTTGATGACGCGGAAAAGGCGCAGCGTTACGCTGGTATCCTGAAACAGATCGAAACGATCTGCGGCGCGGCCGCGGGGTGGAAGCCGGTTTCCGTCTCGCAGCTCAGCCTCGGCAATACACGCGGCGCGCTTGGCGGCGAGGCGAAGCTGCAGACGCGCGGGCAGGGGAAGGGAGCCTATCTTAAATATCTGTGGGACACGATGCTCATGAGCAGCTTCGGCAAGCTCCTGATGGCCCTTGGCAAAAAAGCGGGCAGCTTTGACGGCGCGAAATACAAGGAGCAGCTGACGCTGCATAACGACTATATCAAGTTCGACAACACGCTGCGCCTTGTCATGGACGTCTCGCTGGAGCAGGAAAAATCGCTGCGCGCTTATTTCGACGGGCTGGTGGCGGCAGGCAGCGTTTTCTACGGCATTCATGCCGCGCCCTCCGCGCTCATGACCTGCATTATTTTCGACTACGACACCCAGCACTTCCATTTCATCGACGGCTCCGACGGCGGCTATGCGCTCGCGGCGAAGCAGCTGAAGGAACAGGTGAGGCAGGCAGGCGGAAACGCCTGAGCTCAGTCTTTCGGGTTATGCAGCTCTTTAAGCGCGAGGAACACCTTGGTGTCGGGCCGGGCATCGCGCAGGATGTCCTCGAACAGCAGCCTTAACTGGTCGAGCGCTGAGTCGACCGACTCTGCATCGCCCTTCAGGGTCTGCTTCGGCAGTTTCAGCTCCCACTTCACATCGCCCGAATAGAGCATGCTGAAGCCATCGCCGAGCATCAGGTTTATATCGTGATATTTCTGGCCAAGGGTCCCATTGCCGAGAATGGCCTTGATCCGCTTCAACGCATCGTTACCCACACCGCTCTCCGTTTTCGCCCCGTTGGTCGGGGTCAAAATGAATAGACGCTCTCAGCCTAGTTGCTTGACATAAGCAAGTAAAGCGGAATCTGCGGTATTTATGTCTTCATAGCTAAGAAAGCCGCGGGGCCTTTGCACCAACGGGGATCGGCACCAGCTGCAGGATCATGTTCTTGCCGTAGACGGCCGCGTTAAACAGGGTCTTCAGGTTCTCGGCGCCCGCTAGCGCACCGATGACGCCGCCAACGGCTGCCGCTGTGGGATTGCCAAGGCTCACGCTGAACCCGAAGCTGGCGCCGATCGCTGCGCCCTGCGCTGTGTCTGACTGCGCAATAGTGTTGAAGACGCTGCGGATTTTCGAAAAACTCTTATCGATGACGTTCATAAATTCTCCCCTGCCCAACTGAACTTCGATGATTCTTAGTCTAGCGATAAAGATTGATTATGTCAATTATCGGCGGGGATATGAAATTAAACACCGGACTTCGCGGTACGCAAGTTCTGCGCACGCGCTGCGCAAATGTGCTCTCAGGACGATAAGGGGGAATGGTGCCGGCGGAGAGGATTGAACTCCCGACCTTCGGTTTACAAAACCGCTGCACTACCGCTGTGCTACGCCGGCATCGGCAGGCTGTTCGCAAGAGTATCCGTAATTCCCGAAAAACCTTCTCTTTTTATAGGCGGCACGCGCGATTTTTCAAGAAGAATCCGCGTGCGGGGCCGGGATATTGAAACGCTAGGCGGGCAGTCAATATGTGTTAATATATCAGGGCTATATTAAGGGTAGGGTCGCCGGGTTCACGGCGGCGCTGATTCAGGGACAAGCAGGGTCGTGTCGCAGCAGAAAAGTCCGCATGAAGATTTTATCATGTTCACGATCGTGGTGGGCATCCTGGCCGGCCTGTGCTGGGTCATCTGGCATTTTTTCCACAACGAACTGACCAACATGGTGCGCTATGTGCGCATCGGCGAAATGTGGCTCGTCCGCGGCATTTACGGCAAGAAATTCGGCATTGCCGACGGCCAGGGCCGCGAGCTGCTGCAGGTATGGCAGGGCTGGCTCCCCAAGGCGCCGGTCGAGGAAATTTCGATCGAGCATATCAAGCGCTCGACCCTCGTCGCCGTCGTCCCCCTGAAATATGTGCTGCTGGCGATCATGGGGGTCATGACTGTCTTCACGATTTTCCGGGGGCCGGGCACCCAGTACCGCCGCCGCATGGGCCTCGAGACGCTGATGCAGGAGCAGGCGAAGTCCTTTCCCGCCATCCGGCCCTTCCTGAAATTTGATCCGCGCAAGATGCCAGGCCGCGCGCCGGGACAGCCGGTGCCGGAGCAACTGCCCCTGTTCTCGGAAGCTCTATCGCCCGAGGAATGGCTCGCCTATCACCAGATCCGCTGGTCGGGCGGGCAGCTGGATTATAACGCCGCCTATCACGCCCTGACCGAACAGCTCGGCAAGCGCTGGACGGGCCCTGAAAACCTGCCCCTGCACGCGCAGGGGCTGTTTGCCGCCTGCGCCCTCAAGCTGGTGCGCAAGCGCAAGGATTGCGAGGCGATCCTTAACATGCTCGCCGAAAGCTGGACCGCGGATAGCGGCTTCAAGCCCTCCGCCAAGCTGCGCTCCAAGATCCGGGAAGTGCTCAAGAACCCGAAAACGGGCGGGGCGCTGCGCAAATTCGCCGACCAGCATGCCTATGAAACGACCGCGCTGCTGCGCTGCGTGCAGCGCGCGCGGGAAGAAGGCGGCGTTCTGGCGCCCGCGGAATTCGTCTGGCTGCGCGGCCTCGACCGCAATCTCTGGTACCCGCTCAACAATCTCGGCCGCAAGTCCTATTGCGCCGAAGCCGCGGGCGCGCTCGTGCATTTCACGAACGAGCTGATCGCCGGCCAGAAAATCCCCACGCCCCGCTTCGACGAAGTGATCCGCGGGCTGGAAGCCTATATGAAAGGCCCGTCTTCGCGCCCGATCCCGGAGCTGGAGAAAAAGGGCAAGAAAAAGGAAGAGTAGGAGAGTTCGATGTTCGCAAGCTCAAGCAAGGATGTGGACGCCAAGGTCGTCGGCAATGCCCTCGTCGTCTCCTTCACGGGCGAGCAGCCGAAGGTCTGGCGCGCCGAAATGGCAGGCGTGCAGACCGCGACGCTGGAAATCCGCGATGCCGGCAAATCGAGCAGCGTCGTGCTGGCGAAAGCCGGCCAGCCCGATGAAGTCATTGTGACCTACCCGGATCGCGAAAGCGCGCAGCACGCGCATAAAGTTATTAGCAAGGCGATGCTGCGCGGCGACGTGCAGGCGGCGGCGAGCGTCAGCGGCGGCATGGTCGGCAAGATCATCAAGTGGGTCGTCATCCTCCTGCTGGTCCTGTTCCTCGTGGACCTGATGCGCAGCACGCTCATGAACCTCAACAACCCGCCGCCGCGGCCTGGCGTGACGGGCGCGACCGAGCGCGGCGGAAACCCGTTCGCGAAACCAGGCGAGCCGGTGCCGGCGGACCAGCTTTTCGGCGGCAGCAAGTAAGGAAACAGGCATAACGTGGCGCTGCGGGAAAAATACCAGATAAAGGGCTCGGATCTCCTCCGCGACGCGCGGCCCTGGACCGTGCGGATGAAGGATGCCGCGCTCGAGCCTTCCTCCTGCTCGATCGTATTCGCCATGATCGCAACCGGCATCCTCGCGACGCCGGTCATGCAGTATTTCGCCGATGTGGTGTTCATCCTGTTCTGCCTCTATTTCCGCTGGCTGATGAAGCAGAAGGTGTCGCTGCCCTTCAAGCTGCCGAAATCGGCGCAGATCAAGGACCCGAACTTCAAGCAGCCGGACGGCTCGCTCGGCATGGCGGACGGCATCCTCTATCTCGGCAATGACCACGAAACAGGCGAGGAAATCTGGTTCACCAACTCGGACGCCCGCACGCACTGCCTCTACCTCGGCACCACGGGCTCGGGGAAGACCTACGGCCTCAAATCCTACGCCGTCAACGCGCTATGCTGGGGCTCGGGCTTCATCTATATCGACGGTAAAGCGGATACCTCGCTCTGGTCGACCATCTCCGCCATGGCGCGCCGCTTCGGGCGCGACGACGACCTGCTGATCATGAACTACATGACCGGCAACGCGACCGGGCGCGTGCCCTCGAACACGCTGAACCCGTTCTCCTCGGGCTCGGCCTCGTACCTGACCAACATGCTTGTCTCGCTGATGCCGGATTCCGAAGGCGACAACGCGATGTGGAAAGAGCGCGCGGTCGCGCTTGTCTCGTCGCTGATGCCCTGCCTCGTCTGGAAGCGGGACAACCAGAATATTCCGCTCTCGATCGGCGTCATCCGCACCTTCCTGACCTTCAAGGCAGTCATCAAGCTTTCGCGCGACCCCGCCGTTCCCGACCTGCTGCGCGTGCCGGTGAAAGCCTATCTTGCGGAATTGCCGGGCTATGTCGACAACGTCTTCGACGACGAGGGCAACGAAAAGCCGATGCCGCCCGACGCGGGCGCGGTCGATACCTCCGTGCCCCGCCAGCAGCATGGCTACCTTTCCATGCAGTTCACGCGCTCGATGCAGTCGCTCGGCGACGATTACGGCTTTATCTTCGATACGCAGGCGGCGGACGTCGACATGCTCGACGTTGTCATCAACCGGCGCATCCTGATCGTGCTGATCCCGGCGCTCGAGAAATCGAGCGACGAGACCGCCAACCTTGGTAAAATCATTTCCTCGACCCTCAAAGGAATGATGGGCGCGACGCTCGGCAACTCGGTCGAGGGCGAATCCTCGGTCGTCATCGAGAACAAGCCCACGAATTCCGCGACCCCCTTCATCGCCATCTTCGACGAGGTCGGTTACTACACCGCGTCCGGCATGGCGGTTATGGCGGCGCAGGCGCGCTCGCTCGGCTTCAGCCTCGTCTTCGCCGGCCAGGATTTGCCCGCGCTGGAAAAGCGCGTGAAGGAAGAGGCGCGCTCCATCACGGCGAACTGCAACATCAAGTTGTTCGGTAAGCTCGAGGACCCGACCCAGACCAAGGACTTCTTCGAGAAAACCGTCGGCACCGCGCTCGTGACCGAGGTCTCGGGTTTCCAGCGCGGCCAGCAGGGTGGCGGCGGCAAGGCCTATATGGACAGCCAGCAGGCGAACGTGCAGCAGCGGGCCCGCGCCTCCTATGACGGTCTCAAGGGCTTTACCGAAGGCCGTGCCATCTGCGCCTTCGGCAAAAGCGTGGTCGAGATGCAGGTTTACAACTCGCATATCGGCGACGCGAAGGCGATGCGCGTCCACCGCTTCCTGCCGATCCCGCCGCCGGCGGAAGAGGCGCTTGAATCCCTGCGCAATGTGAACGACGTGCTGAAGCGCCTGCGCAACCCGAAATGGGACCCGGCCGCGCTGCAATCCGCGCCGAACAATGATATCGAGGCAATGGCCGCCGGATTTGCGTCATCCAAGAAGGCGGGCGGCAGCCTGCTGGAATGCGGCATCCTCGCAGTTGCGCAGGTCGCGGAAGCGCATAGCACGATCAAGCCGGAAGACGCGAATGCCGTTGACGCGCCTTCGGCAGCCGGCCCCGGCGTTGCGCCCACCGCAGCCTCGCCCGCCGAAAAAGCGGCCGCCGTTGCGGTCGCGCAGGCGACGGGCAATACCGGCCCGCTCAACTGGATGCAGGTGATCGGGGCGGGCGACGCCGCGACCAGCCCCGTGCGCCGCGATCCGCCCGTCACCGAAGCGCAGGCGGCCCAGCCGCCGAAGCCCGTATCCTGGGAAGACGTCATCAGCGCGGGCGGCGCTCAGGCCAAGGAAGCGGCCGTGGCGGCTTCCTCCGCCGCGCTTCCGGCGCCGATCTCGTGGATGGATGTCATCGGCGGCGCGAGCGCCACGGTCGGCCCCAATGCGGTCGAGGAAGCGCGCAACCCGGTCCGCGCGCAGCAGCCGGCACAGCAACCCGTCCAGCAGCCGGCTGAGCAGCCAGTCCAGCAGCAGCCCATGATGTCGCCCCCCTGGGATCCCGCGCCGGCGGTCGAGCAGTTGGCACAGGCGGCCTCCAAGGAAATCAAGGCGCCGCTCAGCTGGGCGGACGTCATCGGCACCGACGCCAATTCCGCGAAAGATGGAGAAACGACAACATGATGGAATTCTTCCAGGTCACGGGAAAGCTCCTGATGATCCCCTCCGTGGTCATCCTCCTCTACGACCTTTGCTATTTCTGGTTCGTGAGAAACATGATCAAGGTGCAGTCGTCCTATGACTGGGTCAAAAAAATCGCCCCGGGCCTTTCGGCGAACTTCCACACCCTGATGCTGAAAATGGGGCCGACCGGGGCGAAGATCGAAACCGCGCCGGCCTTCCTCGTCTTCCTTGCGCCGGGGCTGTTCTTTTATCTTCTTTACCGCCTGGTTTTCGTCCTGCAGGGCGGCAAGGCGGGCGGGTACAAATCCCGCCACTAAGGCTTATTCCTGCGCGGCTTCCAGCCGCTTGAGCTGGCTCAGCTCCCTGACGAGCGTATCGAGATGTTCGAGATCGCTGTTGCGCGACAGGCGGTGGTCGCCGTCATTGATCCAGATGGCCTTGTAGTCGGGCGATGACAGCTTGTCCATCAAGGTCACGCTTTTCTGCCAAGGCACGACGCTATCCTGCTTGCCGTGCAGGATGCGCACGGGGCAGCGGATGGCGATGCGGTTTTTCAGCAGCAAGTGTTTCCGGCCGTCTTCGAACAGTTGCTTCGATAAGGGATAGGGATCGCCGTAGTCGCTCGGGCGGTAGATCAGCCCGGTTTTGTCGAGGTGCCGGCGCTCTTCCTCGCCGAATTCGTTCTGGTAGATATCCTCGGAGAAATCTGGCGCGGGCGCGATAAGGACGAGACCCTTCACGCGCTCCTTGCGCTCGAGCGCGAGCAGCAGGGCAAGCCAGCCGCCCATCGAGGAGCCGACGACAATCTGGTCGCCCTTGGTCAGCTTGTCGAAGACCGACAGGCTGTCGCGCAGCCAGGTAGAAATCGTCTGCTGCTCGAACTGTCCGCCCGATTTGCCATGACCGGAATAATCGAAGCGCAGGAAGCTCTGGTGCCGCCGCGCGCATTGCGCCTCGATATACGTCGCCTTGGTGCCCGTCATGTCGGAGCGGAAGCCGCCCATGAACATGACGCCCGGCAGCGTCTTCGACGCGCCGTTGGTGCGGCAGTAGGCGAGCGGATTGCCGCCCAGCGGTGTGAAAGTGCCCTCGGTCATAACGCCAATATGTCACGGATCGCGCATCAAAAAAAGAGCCCGGCTGACGGAGCAGCCGGGCTTTCGCAAGGAAGGTAGGAGCCAGTGGAGTAGCAGTGTGCAGTAACGAAAGAAATCAGATCACTTCGAGCATCTTGGCGACAAGCGGGTGGCGCACGATATCGGTCTGCGTCAGGTATTCGACGCCGATGCCGGGCACCTTGGAAAGCTTAGCGGACATATCGCGCAGGCCGGAAATCCCCTCGAGCAGGTCGGACTGGTCCGGGTCGCCCGTGACCACCATCGTCGAGCCCCAGCCGAGGCGGGAGACGATCATCTTGATCTGCTGGTAGGTGCAGTTCTGCGCCTCGTCGATCACGA
>DASPMW010000192.1:0-30929 GCA_035626855.1 Patescibacteria group bacterium | reverse complement strand
GGGCATCGGCCTTGCCGCATCAAGCTATGTCGCGGCGGTCGACCACTGGATCGCCTTCATCATCCTCGGCGCGATCGGCCTGAAAATGATCTACGAAGGCCTTCAGGCGGATACAGGGGAAGAAAAACCGCGCAGCCACAGCATCGCGCGCCTGCTGCTCACCGCGCTCGGCACCTCGATCGATTCGATGGCGGTCGGCGTATCGCTTTCCATCCTTGGCACACATATCGGCTGGACAGCCGCCGCAATCGGCCTCGCCACTTTCACGATGGTCACCATCGGCGTGATGACGGGGCAATATATCGGCAGCAAATACGGCAAGATCGCCGAAATGGCCGGCGGCGCCGCGCTGATCTTCCTCGGCACCAAGACGCTGTTCGAGCATCTCGGTTATATCTAGCAGCGGAAATCGAGCGTACCGGTTTTGACGACGGTCATTCCGTTGCCCGCAATAACCTTGCCGATGATCCAGAATGACTCGCCCATTTCCTTTAGTTTGGCCGCGAGCTTGTCCGGCTCAGCGGTCGCGAAGACGAAGCCGATTCCCATGTTGAAAGTGCGGTAAAGATCGGCCCCGTCGAGGCCGGAGCGTTTTACCAGTTCGGCGAAGACGGGCGGGATGTCGTCGAGGGACGGCAGGAAATCCACCGCGTAGTCAAACTTATCATTCATGCGCGGGATGTTTTCGAGGCCGCCGCCCGTGATATGCGCCATGGCCTTCACCAGTGGACGCACTTCCTTCACGACGTTCCAGTAGATGCGGGTCGGCGTCAGCGCTTGCGCCAGCAAGTCACGCTCGGTTTCCTTCACCAGCTTGCGCACCAGTGAATAACCGTTGGAATGCACGCCGGATGACGGTAGGGCTACAAGCGTGTCGCCGATCGCGACGTCGCGCCCGTCTTTCAAATCCTTTTTCAGCACTTCGCCGACCGCAAACCCGGCAAGGTCGTATTCGCCGGGGCCATAGACTCCCGGCATTTCCGCCGTCTCGCCCCCGATCAGCGCGCATTCAGACTGCCTGCAGCCTTCGACCACGCCGGTGATGATTTCCTCGGCCGCGTTCAGGTCGAGCTTGCCGGTCGCAAGATAGTCGAGAAAGAATAGCGGGGTCGCGCCAGTGCAGATGATGTCGTTGACGCACATGGCGACAAGGTCGATGCCGATCGTGTCGTGCTTGTTCAGCCCTTGCGCCAGTTTCACCTTGGTGCCGCAGCCGTCGGTACCGGTCGCCAGCAGCTTATCATCAGTTATTTCATAGAGCGCCGCAAACCCGCCCACGCCCGAGACAACGCGGGACCCGTAGGTAGACCGCACCTTCGACTTGATCCGCTCGACGAAGGCATCGCCGCGCTCGATATCGACGCCGGCATCCTTGTAGGTGGTTTTCTGCACTTGAGTCATGGTTCCTCTAATGGCGGAAATGGCGGCGGCCGGTGAAGGTCATCGCGATATCGGAATCATTGCAGGCCGCGATCACGTCCTTGTCCTTTACGCTGCCGCCAGGCTGCACGATGTATTTAATGCCGGCCGCAGCCGCGATACCGATATTGTCGGGAAACGGGAAGAAGGCGTCCGATACCAGCACGGCTTCGGACAGATCTTTGTGCCCGTTTTCATGCGCCTTCTCGACCGCCTGCTTCATGCTGACAAGGCGGTTGGGGTTGCCCATGCCTGCGCCGATCATGCTGAAGCCCGCGTCATTCGCGGCGAAAATGCCGATCGCGTTGCTTTTCAGGTGCTTGCAGGCCATGACGCCGAAACGGGCCAAGTCGCCGCGCGCGCCGTTGAACGGGCGATTGGTCATCGGCTTGAAATCCGCATCCGCGCCTTCGTCCTCCTGCTGCACGACCCAGCCGCCCGAGATGGAGCGTACCATCATCGCTCTTTCCTGTCCGCTATATGTCGGCAACGCAATCAGGCGCAGGTTCGGCTTGGCCGCGAAAACTTTCAGCGCGGCGTCGCTATAAGAGGGTGCGACGACGACCTCGACGAACTTATTTCCCAGCCAGAGCGCGATATCTTCACCGACCGGCTGGTTGAAGCACAGGATGCCGCCGAAGCTGCTGATGGGGTCGCCCGCCCAGGCCGCTTCGAGCGCCGCGAGCGGCGTTTTGGCGAGGGCAAGGCCGCAGGGGCTCAGGTGCTTGATGATCGCCGCGGCCGCCGGATAGTCGGGGATGCCGAGCTCCGCGATATCGCCGCAGGAACGCCAGGCAGCGTCAGCGTCGAGCAGGTTGTTATAGGACAGCTCCTTGCCCTGTATCGGCTCCGCCCCTGCGAGGCCCGCGTTAAACGGGTCGGCATGGACCCAGGATTTCTGATGCGGGTTTTCACCGTAGCGCAATTGCTTTCCGCTGCGCGCGGGGATCGACAGCGTGCGCTGTTCTTCGCCCCATTCCGCTTCCATGCGCGACGATATCAGCGCGTCATATTCCGCCGTATGCCGGAACGCCGCGAGCGCCAGCGCCTGACGGGTTTCCGCGCGCAGATGCCCGCCCGTTTCATTGAGGTCGCGAATGACCATGCCATACTGCGCGGGGTCGACGACCGTGCCGACCGAGGCGTAGTTCTTCGCCGCGGCGCGGATCATCGTCGGGCCGCCGACATCGATATTCTCGATAATTTCAGCCCAATCCTTGCTGTTCTTCGCGATTTCAGCGAAGGGGTAGAGATTGCAGACGACGAGATCGATGGGGGTGATGCCCAGTTCGCTCGCCTGCCTTTCGTCCTCCGCATGACCCCGACGGAATAACAGCGCGCTCGAGATCTGGAAGCTCAGCGTTTTCATGCGGCCGCCGAAGGCTTCGGGGTTTCCGGTTATTTTTTCGACAGGCGTGAAGGGGACGCCGAGACCGGCCAGGAATTTTCCAGTGCCGCCCGATGATATAATCTCGACGCAGATGCTGTGCAGTTTGCGCGCGAGTTCCTCAAGTCCCGACTTGTCACTGACGCTCAGCAGCGCGCGACTGATCTTAACCTGTCCGGCGTCCATGGCTTTCCTCCCCTTTGAGAATTCGCAGCATATTGTCGAATATCAGCGCGCCGTCACCCTTCTCGGCAATCGCGTTGCCGGGCTGCCGGTAAGTCTGCTGGAACATGAAGGCTTCCGGATGCGGCATGAGGCCGAGCACCATCCCCGAGGGATCGGTCAGCGCGGCGATGCGCCCGTACGAGCCGTTTACATCTTCGCTGTAGGTGAGCGGGACGAGGCCCTGCGCGATCAGCGCGTTGTATTCCTTCTGCTCGTCGCCCTTTTTAAAGGCAATGCGGCCTTCGCCGTGGCGGATCGGCAATTCGATCTGTTGTTTCGCAAGATCCTTCGTCCAGTGGCAGACGCTTTTCGCGTTTACGTCGAGCGTCACCCAGCGGTTGATAAAACCGCCCTGTTCGTTCGAAGCGAGGGCGAGGATGCGCTCGGACGCGTTCGGATAGGGAAGCAGGCCGAGCTTCACTAGCACCTGGAAACCGTTGCAGATGCCGATCACTGGCCTTTTCGCCTCGACCAATTTGAAGAACTTATCGCCGAGTTTGTGCCGGATTTTCAAGGCGAGGATCTGGCCGGAACCAAGCTCGTCGCCAAAGGAAAAGCCGCCCGGAATGGCAAGGCCGTCGGCTGTTTTCAGGACATCTGGCGCGGCAATCAGGTCGTTGACATGCACGGTTTTCGCGGCGCCCCCGGCATGTTCGACCGCGAAGGCGGTTTCCCGCTCGCAATTGATGCCGTCGCCGCAGACAACGATGAACAGCGGTTTCTTGGCCATATCAGAACCCCTTTTTCCAGGCGGCGACAATTTCACTGAGCGGAATCGTATGGCCGTCCACCGCGATCATCTCCTTCGCCAGCACCTGCCCGACCAGTTGCGCGCCGGGCAGGGCTTTTTCAAATGCGGACTGCTGTTCAGGCGCGACGCTGACAACGATACGGCCCGGCGCTTCGTTGAACAGGGCCTCCGCCCCTTCGACCGCGAGTGCAACGCCAAGCCGTCCGCCAATCGCCGATTCCGCCGCAGCGACCAGCATGCCGCCGTCCGAGACATCATGCGCGGAACGGATCAGGCCGGCTTTCAGGGCAGCATGAAAACGGCGGTAGATCGCAAGGTTGGCGGCCATATCGATTGCGGGGCCATGATCGGCCAGCGCCTCGAACAACTCGGCATATTCGGACGCCGCGAGGCCCCCGCCCGCGCCGCCAAGCAGATAGACGTGATCGCCGGCCGCGCGGAAGCCGCTGCCGACGCAGGCGCCCATCGCCACCTTTGCCATCGCGGTCACCATCAAGGTCGGCAGGCAGCTGATATTGATTTCCTGTCCGCGCGCGTCCTTGCCGCGGAAATCGTTCTTCATGCTGTCCTTGCCGCTGACGAGCGGCGCGCCATAGGCCTTGCAGATGTCGTAAAGCCCTTCGCAAGTCAGCACCAGCTGGCCGAGCTTGTAAGCGCCATCCGGATTTTTTGGCGAGGTGACAGGATCCGGCCAGCAGAAATTGTCGAGGAGGCAAAGCGTGTCGGGATCGCCGCCCGCCGTCACGACGTTACGCACCGCTTCATCCACCGCGAACTGTGCCATGCGATAGGGATCGAGCGGCGAGACGCGCGGCGCCATTCCGCAGCCGACCGCAACGCCAGCGTCCGCAGAACCACCATGGGGCTGCAGCCAGATCACGCCCGCATCAGACGGGCCGTCATTCGCCGTTCCGGCAAAAGGTTTCAAGTGCGTGGCGGCCTGGACTTCATGGTCATAGGCCCGTACCCATTTTTCCTTCGAGGTGATGTTAGGCGACGCGAGCAGCGCCAGCAGCGCGGCCTTCGTGTCCGGCGCGGGCTTGGGCTGTGCCTGCAGCGCAGTGGTTGCCGACCAGTCCGGGCGCGATTTGGGGCCCGCCCACTCGGCCTTGAGCTGCATCTGGGGCAGCGAGTTGTGCAGGAAATCGAGGTCGAGGGAACCGGTCAGGGTATCCTTATAATATACGTCGAGACGGCCGCTATCGTTGAAGGCGCCGATATTGGTCGCAACAACGCCGCGCCGCGCGGCGAGCTCGAGGAAGGTCTTCAGCATGGCCGGCGGCACCGCGACCGTCATGCGCTCCTGGCTTTCGCTGACCATCAGCTCCCAAGGGCTGAGGCCGGGATATTTGACGGGGCAAAGGCCAAGATCAAGCGTCGCGCCGCCCGACATCTGCGCCATTTCGCCGACGCTGGAACTGAGCCCGCCCGCGCCGTTATCGGTGATCGCGGCATACAGGCCGAGGTCGCGCGCCTCGAGCAGGAAATCCGCCATTCGCTTTTGCGTCAGCGGGTCGCCGATCTGCACGGCGGTGGCGGGCGCGCTTTCATCCAGCTCGAGCGAACTGAAGGTCGCGCCGTGAATGCCGTCCGCGCCGATCGCGCCGCCGACCATGACAATGCGCTCGCCCTGCGATAATTTCTTTTCTGCCGACGGGCGGCCGTTCGGGAGCACGGGCGGCATCACGCCGACGGTGCCGACGAAAACGAGCGGCTTGCCGGCATAATCGCGGTCGAAGAAAAATGCGCCGTTGACTGTCGGGATGCCGCTCTTGTTGCCGCCGTCCTCGACGCCTTTATGAACGCCCTCGAGAATGCGGCGCGGCGGTTTCGGGCCGACAGGCATGAACTGTTCTTCGCCCTTCGCCGGGAGCGTGGGCGGCGCGAAGCAGAACACGTCGGTATTGGCGATCGGGCGGGCGCCGAGCCCGCAGCCGAGGATATCGCGGTTGACGCCGAGGATGCCCGTCAGCGCCCCGCCATAGGGGTCAAGCGCGGAGGGGCTGTTATGCGTCTCCACCTTGATGCAAAGGTCGAGTTTTTCATCAAAGCGCACGATTCCCGCGTTGTCGCTGAACACCGAAATCAGCCAATCGATGCCGCGCTCCTGCTCGATCTCCTTGGTCGCGCGCTTGATATAAGTTTTGTAAAGGCTGTCGATCTGCTTCGTTTTGCCGTCCGCGCCCGTAAAATCGATTTTGGCCGCAAATATCTTGTGCTTGCAGTGCTCGCTCCAGGTCTGGGCGAAGACCTCGAGCTCGACATCGGTCGGCTGCCGGGCCGGAAGGCCGAGTTTTTTGCGCTGCTCTTGCACCTCGGGCCGGCGATAGTAATCCCGGATATGGCGAAGTTCCGGCAAGGTCATCGCCAGCGTGCGGTCGCGGCTCAGCTTTTCGAACCCGGCGTCGTCCAGTTCGAGCGACACTTGCTCCACCCGTGCGGAATGTGCGAGCGTCGTTTTCGGCAGCTTCACATCGCTGAAGCGAGGCAATTTCTGGAACTCGCCATAGCTCCAGACGTCTATTTTCTGAATCAGTTCGTTCGCGAGCAATTCACGCGCGACTTTTTTCGCGCCGGTTTCATCGAGCGTGCCGAACAGGAAATAAAGGCTGCCGCTTGCGACGGTCGCCTGCAAGCCGGTCAGGGCGAGCGCCTCCTCCGCGGAACGGGCGGGGTTGTCGGTGACGCCCGGGCGATACGTGATTTCGGCGACAAAGGCAGGCGGCTTTTCAAACGTATAGCTGGCGTTACCCAGTTGCGCGAGGTAAAGGACCGGGTCGGCAAAGACCTTGCTGATGCTGCCGGCCAGGTCATTGGCCACGGCGGAGGGAGCAATTTTATAGACCTTCACTTCCTGCAGCGCGGATAGCGGCACGCCCAGATATTCCCGCGCTTCAGCAGCCTGCTTTTCCAGCCGGCGATCGGGTATTTGCGAGAGGACTTCTATTCTGACGGCGCTGCTCATTTCAAGCCTTTTTCCGGTCGAGACAGACGATGCGGCGATCGCTGCCTTTGATGTTTTCGATATGCCAGTCGCCGGCGATCAGGTGCGCCAGGAACTCCGCGTAGATTTCGTATTCCAGCTGCATGCCTCGCGCGCGGAAGCTTTCAAATTCTTCATTCTCAATCCGCTCGAAGGCGCGCTGCAGGATGATCGGGCCGCCGTCCACGGTCTCGTCAACAAAGTGCAGGGTCACCCCTGCGATTTTCACGCCTGCGTTGTAGGCCTGCAGATAGCTGTCCATGCCCGGAAAGGCGGGAAGCAGGGAGGGATGAATATTGACGATGCGGTTAACACCAAGCTTTTCATCGTAAAATTTATGCAGGAAAGCGGGGCTGAGAATGCGCATATAGCCGGCAAGAAAAATCCACTCGACTCCGCTGGTTTCAAGCGTCGCCAGAATTGCGTTTTCATGCTCCTCTTTTGTGGCGCCTTTCTGGCGCGCGACGACTTCGCAAGGGGTGCCGAATTTTTTTGCGCGTTCGATGACACCCGCATAGGGCTGGTCGGTCAGCACCAGAAGCGCGTCAATTCCGGGCATCTCCTTGCAGTGACGCAAGATGTTCTCAGCGTTGGTGCCGCTGCCGGAGGCAAAAATCGCTGCCTTGATGGGGGCGTTACCGGCCAATATCTTTCCTCCAATGCGCGCCGGTGAAAGAAATTTTCGCGATGGCGCGGTAGGCATTATCCCTTGCCTCGTCGATCGTCGCGCCCAGCGCGGTGACACCCAGCACGCGGCCGCCCTGGTTGGTCCAGCCGTTATCTCCCTTCT
This sequence comes from Patescibacteria group bacterium, assembly GCA_035626855.1. Taxonomy (GTDB): domain Bacteria; phylum Pseudomonadota; class Alphaproteobacteria; order Micavibrionales; family UBA2020; genus JAPWJZ01. The sequence continues at coordinate 23,374 of DASPMW010000192.1, read as the reverse complement.
TCGCGCCCATGACGAAAAGGAAATTGTCGTTTGAATTTTCGAGCATCGCCTCTGGCAGCACAATCGGCTGGCCGAGCTTCATGGCGCCGTCGAAGGTTTCAGGATAGCCTTCCGAAGCCATTACGATATGCACCGCCTCGGCGGGACGCAGTGTAACGCCCCTGCCGGCAAGTTTCCCGGTCGCCGCCGCAAGGAACAGATCGGCGATATCATCCTCGATCAGCGGCATGAGGATCTGCGTTTCGGGATCCCCGAAGCGGGTATTGAATTCGATCACGTTTACGGTATTGCCGTCGATCATGAGGCCTGCGAAAAGAACGCCTGAAAACGGCGTGTCGCGTTTTGCCATGCCGTCCAGCGTGGCGCGGAATATTTTTTCCTCGACGAATTTGCGCGCCGCCGGGGACGGCCAGTCGCGCGGCGCGTAGCCGCCCATGCCGCCGGTGTTGGGGCCTTCGTCGTTATCGCGCACGCGCTTGTAATCGCAGACAAAGCCGAGCGTGACGAAATCGCGGCCATCGCAAAGGGCGAAAGCGGAAACTTCCTTGCCGGATAATTTCTCTTCCAGCAAGATGCGGTCGGTTTTCACGGTACAGGCGGGATCGCGCATGAAGTCGTGCAGGGTCTGCAACGCTTCGGCACGATCATGCGTTACCACAACCCCCTTCCCGGCGGCGAGGCCGTCGGCCTTTACCACGATCCCCTTCTCCTCCACGGGCCAGTTTGTCACAGCCGCCACGGCAGCATCATAGCTATCGGCGACCTTAAACGGCGCGGTCGGGATGCCGAACTCGGACATGAATTCCTTGGCGAAGATCTTCGAACTTTCAAGCCTGGCCGCGGCGCTCATCGGCCCCATCGCCGGGATGCCGGCTGCGGCCAAAGCATCCGCGACACCCGCCTCGAGCGGTTTTTCCGGTCCTATGACGACGAGGCCAACGCCCAGCTTCTGCGCGGTGCCGATGACGAAAGCAGGGTCTGCGGGATTTCCCGCGAGGCAGCCCAGCTTGGGGAGCATTGCGATGCCGTCGTTTCCCGGCAGCGCATAGACTTTTTCGACCGTTTCGCTGCGTGACAGCTTCCATGCAAGCGCGTGTTCGCGCCCGCCGCTGCCAAGCAATAAAATGGTCAAGCCGGTCACGCGACTTCCTTCTTCGGCAGGATCTGTTTCACAACCTCATCGAGGCTCCAGGCATCCGCGAATACCGGCTGACCGTGGAATTTGGACGACAGTGCGGAAGCAAGGCCTTTGTAGATCATTTCCACCCTGGTCTTGACCGCAGGCGCGAGCAGCGGCGGCGAAAGACCGAGTTCGTCCGTGCAGATTTTCTTCCAGTCCTTTTCGCCACGCTCCTTCGCGAGATTTTTGCCCTGCTCCAGCCCGGCATACCAAGCGGAGGGGCGATAGAAGCCGCGAAGGGCCTCCTTGGAAAGATGCTGGCCGTCCTTGATGAGCCGCAGCTCATCGGGGCCGATTGAATCGACCAGCATGAAGTCGCGCGCGCCGGTTTCATTCTTTTCGCCGAAGCCGAACTCCAGTTTGCCGTCCCACAGCTCCACGCCGATTTCCGCGAAGCAATCTTTCAGGCGCAGCGAGATAAGGCGCGCCAATGCGCCCAGTGCGCCGAATTCCGCGTCGCTCAGCCCTGCTATTTGCTGGGCGTCTGCGTAGGAGAGGTATCGGTCGGATGTTTCGAGTTTGGTCGAGTATTCGATAACCGGCACCGCGAAGCTGTCGCCTGTTTTCGGCGGCGCGCTGAGGCCCAGCGCGCGGCAATAGGCGGCGTCGCCCGTCCGCTGAAGAAGCGACGATCCTTCGGGAACGCCGAAGCGGAAGATGACTTCGAGCGGCACCAGCGCATTTTCGGGGCGGTTCTTGTAAGGCGTGTAATCCCAGACAAGCTTGCCGTCGATAACATTGCTCGCGGGCTCATGCACCGCAACCGGCATGACGGCGAGACAGCGGGAAGGAGAAATGAACTCGCGCTGCAGCGGAATCTGCTTTGCATCATGATCGACTAAGCCGAGAGAGTGATGCTTCAGGCCGGTCTTGCGCAGCCGCGCCAGCTGCGGATCGCCTTCCATGTCCACCGGGGCTTTCCAAGTGGCCCAGGTTTCAGGCTTGCCGAGATAATCAAAGAAAAACCAGCCCATGAAAGCCAGCGACGCACCCTTGTCGGCAAGCAGGTCCGGCATCTGCCCCCAGTCGAAGATCGAGTACCGGTCGGAGAATTCGAAAATATAGGGGGCTTTGCCCTTTTCGCCCCGCACGTTTTTCACGGAGCCTTCGTAGATCATGTCCGGAAGCGTCATGCTGCTCTCCCTTGTGCCTGTTCCGCCGTCGATGAAAGGCGCAGCGCAGCGTGGACTGCGTTGCGGGTGTTGTTAGCGCCGACCCATAAGCCGCCCTTGTTGCTCCAGTTGAGCAGCTGGACATAGGCCTCGGGGTTGCCGGCATCGGACTTGGCGACCACCGGCACATGCAGGCAGAAGTCGTCGGGCTGGATATCGCCATCCGACATGACGAGGCGAACGTTGAAGGCGTCGCTTGCGGCAGATCCGCCATGCGTGACTTCGGCGCCCTTTTCCCTGGCAGCCACGCGCGCCTTTTCGATATCGGCCAGGATGTCGGGCGTTTCGGTGCGGGTGATGAAATGAATTTTGGCGGGCGACTTCGCCGTCTTGTATTTTTTCAGGAAGGCAACTATCGCTTCCGGCTTCTGCGGGCCGGCGGTCATCACCGGCACGCCCGGAGGCATTTGCGCGATGGAGGCGAAGCTGTCGAGCCCGCCGAACTGCGACGGGACGGCGACGCCGAATACCGGAATTTTCACCATCGCGGCGACGACGCCCGGCAGCGCTGCGGCAAGGCCTGCGCCGGCGATCACCGCATCGCCCTGCCAGCTGTTCATTTTATGCTGCAGCTTTTCAAGGTCGCGATGGGCGGAGATGACTTCATATTCGGTTTCAAAATCCGGCATCAGCGCGTCGACGAGGGGAAGGGAAACATTTTCATCCGACTTGCTGCCGAAAACCACAAAAACCTTCATGTACTTCTCCTCTACTGTTGTTAGCCGCTGATGCGGGCCTTTTGCCGCTCGCGGGCATAGTTTTCCGCCTCAGTCACGACGGTCGGGTATTTTTTGTTGACGCAGGCCATGCAGAGCTTGCTGGTGCCGATAGCCTGGCGCAGGTCTTCCTCGTCCAGATAAATCACCTTTTTGACGCCGATCAGCTCGGCAGTTTCCTCGACCGTCTTGTTATGCGCGATGAGGTCGTTGGAATCCGGGAAGTCGACGCCGTAGAAACAAGGATGGCGGATCGGCGGGCAGGTGATGGCCAGCGTGATTTCCTTAGCGCCATGCCGCTTCAGCAGCGAGATGATGCGCATGGAGGTCGTGCCGCGCACGATGCTGTCATCGATCAGCAGAATGCTCTTGCCTGCGATTTCGCTGACGATGGGGCTGAGCTTCAATTCGACGGCGTGTTCGCGCTTGTCCTGGTTGGCGAGGATAAAACTGCGCGCGACGTAGCGGTTCTTGATGAGGCCTTCGCGGTAAGGCAGCTTGAGCGCATCGGCAATCGAGATGGCGGCGGTGCGGCTGGTATCCGGCACCGGCATCACGACATCGGGCGCGATTTCGCCGGCATCGATCGCCGCCTGCGCCTTGTAACCCAGCTGCACGCCCAGCTTCAGGCGCGCGCCGTAGACCGTCTGGTGGTCGATCGCGCTTTCCGCGCCGGAGAAATAGACCCATTCGAACATGCAATGCGCGCGCTCAGGCTCTTTCTTGACGATCGCGCTCTGGAAGTTTGCGTCCATGTCGATAAAGAAAACTTCACCCGGTTCGATATCGCGCAGGTAGGTATAGCCGAGATAGGTCATGGCAATGGTTTCGGACGACACGCACCAGTGCTTCGCGCCATCGACGGTTTCCTTGAAACCAAGCGCCATCGGGCGGATCCCCTTTGGGTCGCGGAAGCCCACCATGCCCTGCCCCGCGATCAGCCCCAGCACCGCATAACCGCCATTGACGGTCTCGAACATTTTCGCGGCGGCCTGCTTGATATTGTCGAAGGTGAAGGTTTTTTCGGTCGGCAAAGCCTGACCATTCATCAGAAAGTGGCCGAAATAATGGATCAGCGCCTCGAGGTCGTTGGCGGTCAAAAGCTGGTGTCGGAATTTTTCCGACAGTTCTTCCTTCAGCTGGTAATAATTGAGCGCGTTGCCGTTATGGACCATGCCAAGGCCGAAGGGGATGCCCTCCACCATCGGCTGGATGTCGCGCTTGCCATCGCCGCCCGCTGTCGCGTAGCGCGTATGGCCGATCGCCATGAAGCCGTTGAGCTTCTCGATCTTGTCCTGCGTGAAGACCTGGGCGACGAGGCCGAGGTCTTTTTCCATAGCGAACATTTTGGTGAAAGTGTCATAGGTGAGAATGCCCGCAGCATCCTGGCCCCGGTGCTGGAGCGCAAGCAGCCCGCGATAGGCTTCATAAGCCGCAGCACAGGACACTCCTCGACTCCCAGTTTGCTGAGGGCCGATGATGCCGATGATTCCACACATTTATTGATTCACCTGTTTACTCAGGGGAAGAGGAGACGCCGCCACTATAAGCATTTTCACTGCGGCTTTGCGAGTCATTTCTGCACCGCAAAAATCGCGCCCATTACGTCAAAATCCGCCTGTTTTCCCTGTCTCGCGCCGGTGAGGATTGATATGGTGGGGGAACGGCTTTTTTCCAGTTTTCCCGAAGGAATTTCCATGTCCCTTACCAAAGACCCCCGCGCCAACGTCATCGTCGCGCGCGTGAAGAATATCATTACCAAACCTTCAGCGGAGTGGGACGTCATTGCTGCTGAACCGGCGACAGTGAAATCGCTTTACACCGGTTACGCGATGATCCTCGCCGCTATTCCCTGCGTCGCCGGTTTCCTCGGGACGGTCATGATCGCGCCCCGCGCTGCCGGCATCGCGCTTATCACGGCGATTAGCTCGTATATTCTCGGCCTGCTTGGCATTGCTGTCATGGCGCTGGTCGTCGATTTCCTTGCGCCTAAATTCGGCGGCACATCCAACCAGGTGAACGCCTTCAAGCTCGCTATCTATTCCGCCACACCGGTCTGGATCGCGGGCGTACTACTAATCCTGCCGGTCCTGGGCGGCCTGGCCATACTCATCGGCGTTGTCTATTCCCTGTACCTGTTTTATCTCGGCGTGCCGAAACTCATGAAGACTCCTGTCAGCCAAGCGGGCATCTTTACTATTGTTGCGCTCGTCGTGAACGTCCTGGTGCAGTTCTGCATCCGCGCGCTGGCCGGCATCGGGCACTAAGCCTCCGGATTTAGCAATCCCGCCATTCGGAAGGATGGCGGGATTATTTTTTGCGCGCGATGGCAAGGCGACGCGAATACTCGCTATCCGTGAGCATATCCCCGATGCCGTTGGATTTGACCCGCGCATACAGCGTGCTGATTTTCAGTTTACTCCCGTCGGTCGCGGCCGGGGTCCACATTGCCTGCGTGAGTGCGGCGGCGAAATCCGCATCAAGCCAGGCGCGGTGTGCGAGTTCGGCTAATGGAAGCGCAGCGATTTTTTCGAGTGACACGCCGTCACGCGCAGCCATCTTATCAAGGACATAAATGGCCAGCTCCGCCAGCTCGGGCTTGTGGAAGGCGCTGATGTTCGGTGTGCGCAGGCTTGTTTGTTTGTCGATATTCGCACCGTAGGTTGCGGCAATCGGGCTGCCATGTATTTTGAACTGCGCGTGCGCCCATTTATCGTAGGACAGCCGAATGCGGTCGTGCAGCGTTTCCAGATCATCATCCTTGAATTCATCAAGACGCCGGAGTTTCTCGAACACCTCGATCGGGCTGTTCTTGCGCTCGGCCTGGTCGACGCTGCGCTCATTCAGCATGTAGTAGGAGATCACCGCCATCTGACGGAAGCTGCGGCCGAGCTGGTCTTCGTCGAATTGCGTGACTTTGCCATCCTTGCTCTTGGGCTGCAGTTCTGCGGACGGACGGTTTTTCAGCACCCAGTAAAGGGAGCGGGCTGGCGCCACGCCGCCCTGCAGACCGAATTCAAAAAGCAATTTCATGTGGTCGAGCTGCCGCTGCTTGCCCTTATGGGCGTTGCCGCTGATCATGCCACCATGGAGGTCTCCGCCCCAAGTCGCGTAGGAATTGCGCCCTTCGTCGAGGTTCGGATTGGCGATTGCGATCTTCCCTTCGACATTCGCAAACAGCATAATGAGCACCTGCCGCAGCCGCGCCTGGATATTTTCATAGGCGAGAGAGTGAATGTCGTTGGCGGTTGACAGCACTTGTCCGGAAATTTCGCCAAAGGTCGATTTCAGTTGTGCAATGCTGGCATCGAGCAGTTGGGGCGAGGTGTCGTCCTTGCGAGTTCGCAGGATATCGGCAAGCGCACGGCGGAGCTCTCCCTCACGCGCGTCGTCCATCTCCCTGGGGTTCACGCCGCTGAAAATCTCGGCATAGACTTCCACAAGGCGCTGCACATTGCGGTATTCGAACCTGCCGCCGATTCCCTTGCAGGTTTCGCCTTCCGGTGTTCTGCCGCCTTCCACGAGGCATTTCGCGGCACGGAACGTGTCGTCGGAACTGTTATCGGTGCCCATATAGACGCAAGTCAGCATATGCGACATGATCGTGTCGATGGCAGCCTCGTTCCCGTCCCGCGCCGCGGCGCGCACCGCGTCGCGGTAGGAAAGGTAAGGCATGGCGGCGAGGAAGCCGTCGACGCTGAGCTCGGCGACTGCCAGTTCCACCATGAAACGGACCTTAGCCGCGTTATAAGCAGAATCTGCGCCGCCCGACAGCGCCTGCGCGATGCCGGAGATTTTGTTCTTGCGCATGTAGTCGAACAGCCAGAGAAGCTCGTTGCGGAGTTCCTCCTCCATATCAGCGCGCGGACCCCGCTCCCATCCCGCCGGCCCGTCTTGGACGGGAGCGGAATGCTGTCCGGAAAATTCATGGGAGATCATCGCGTGGGGCGCGTGGCCTTTGTCCTCCGCGGCGTTTATTTCCACGAGCTGGCTGGTGTAAGCCATATCGGCAAAACTCAGGCGCTTGCCTTCGGAAATTATTTTTCCCTCCTGCGCGATCAGCCGGCTGCCGAATTGCGCGAAAGTGGAGCCGGAGGAGCCAAGCCCGTCGGTATGGACGAGCACACCGCAATACTGGCTGGCCAGCTGGCATAGCTCTATATGCTTGCTGTACTTGTTGGCGGCCGGCGGAGAAGCGTTGGGGTTCAGGCAGACCGTCACGTCAAACTGGCGCGACTTCTGCGCGAGCGGATTGTCCCGGTCGTAATCGCCGTTGTCCTTCGCGCCATCGAAGCGCGAGCCGACCCAGTACATTTCGCAAATGCTGTGCCACAGGTTTATTGCGGCGCCGTCTCCCGCGGCCTGAACGACGGGGCTTCCGAAGGCAACGGGGATTTTTATGCGGGGCAGTTCAATGAAGATCGTCCCTTCCCGGCCCTTTCCGTGTTCGTTTTCATAGGCGTTGGCAGCGGCATCACTCCATTCCTCGAAATGCCGCTTCTCGTAGCCGCGTTCGTAATTGAACAGGTAGGATTTGCCCGAGATGGCAACGATGCGGCCATTCGCCAAAAATGCCTGGCAATCGAATTGCTGGTTGACGCGATTAAAGAGCGGATTTTTCCGGCGGTCAGGCTGCGACCGGAGTTCCTTATCGGCGAAGTACCAGGGATGCCCGACTGAAACGATGAGGTTTGGCGCAACGGCTAGTGCATAGTCCGCAATCAGCTGCAGCAGCTCCTGCGTCCTTGCGTTGTCGGTGTAGTAGAAATCGTCGCCACGCTCATAACCGCTGAGACCGAGTTCTTCGAGCGCCAGGATATCGGCGCGGTCGGCTGCGGCCCCGTCGATCGCCGCCAGTATATTGGCCAGGTTGCGCGGCCAGTCACCGCCGGTCTGGTTGCAGCTGGCCGAGGCGATTTTCAGGGTGAGCTTTTTCCGGTTCATACCCACTTATATATCATTGGCTCGGTCAAAATCCCAGATCGGAGACGCGGCGAATATTCATATTTTTCAAACAGTTGCCTGGAAGAGTAGGTAACAATCCAACATTTTTATGACAAAATGCAAAAGCTTCTGGTATATTCCTCGCCAGACTGATTCAACCTGTCACGCCCTGGGCCTTTCGATGACCAATATACAAAAGCCTATCCTGCTGATCGGCAATAGCGTTTCCCGCGAAACCGCGGAGGCTCTGCGACAGGACGGCCGATTTGACATCATTACCGCAAGCATTGGCAAGTTCGACAGCGACGAGCCCTTCGTCGAGCTGATGCGCGGGCAGGAACCGGATTTCGAAAAGAACCTCGCGAAACTGCAGGGCGCAAAGGTATATGTGCTGCAATCGACCGGCGGGCCGGTCAGCGATAACGCACAACACCTGATGCTGATGGCGAACACGCTGAAGGAATATGGCGCGGCCGAAGTGACGGCAATCGTGCCCTTCGCCGCTTTCATGCGTCAGGACCGCAAATTCAAGAACCGTTTTACTTCCCTTGCGGCTGGCCTCTTCGCCAAGCAGCTGAAAGCGGCGGGCATCGACAAAATCATCACGCTGACCCCGCATTCGAAAGCGGCGATGCAGCTTTACAGCAATGTCTTTGGCGAAAATTTCAACGCGGTCAATACCACGGCCATGATCGGCGCGGATATCCGCGCCCGTTTCGATGTGGCGCCGGACGAACTTGCCATCGGCGCCCCCGATGGCGCGGACAAACCGGGCGATGAGGGCCAGGCGCGCGCCCGCGACCTGGTGAAAGAAGTCTTCGGACATTTCAGCGACGACTACATGTTCCGCGCCTCCAAAGTCCATACGGGCGTCAGTGACACCAAGATCACAAGCTTCGACGGCGACGTGGCTGGCAAGGACGTCGTCATCGTCGATGACATGATCGATGGCGGCTCCACCATGGTAAACGCGGCTGCGTTGCTGAAAGCCCACGGCGCGAAGACGGTCACCGCCTATGCAACCCACGCGATCCTTTCCGGCAACGCGCTCGAGCGCCTTTTGATGTCGAAACCCGACGGCATGACCTGCGCGATTGACAAGCTGGTGATCACCGACACGATACTTGGCGTTCGCGAAAAACTGGATGCCCTGCTGGCGAAACAGCCCAACCTGGCGGGCCGCGTCGAGATCCTGACCGTTGCGCCGCTGATTCTCGAAAAGGTGGCGGAGCTGGAGGCAGCGCGCCCTTTTGTCCCGGCGCCCGCAGCCAAGCCGCGCAATAACGGCTTCGCGCCTTAACCCGATGCGGCGTAAGCTCGGCCTCGTCCTTCTTTCATTTTTACTGTTCTTGGGGATCGCTGCCGGCGCTTTCTCCCTCTACATGCGTTTGACGCCGCCCGCCCTTGCCGATATCGAGTTGCGCGACGGGGATATCGTCCTGCAGACAATCCTTGGCACACAGGGTTTCGCTATCATTTATGCCTCCTCCAGCCTCTATACGCATATGGGCTTTATCAAGATGACCGATCACGGGCCTGCGGTGGTGGAGGCTGTGGGACCGGTAAAGGACACGAGGCTGACGGATTGGGTGGCAAGGGGCGTTGGGCAGCGCCTGACCGTGATGCGCGTGAAAGATGCAAGCGCAACCGCCATTCGCTCTGTTCACGCCGCCGCCCGCAAATACTACGGGCTCCCCTATGATTTCTTTTTCCTGCCCGACCACAAGGCCTTTTACTGCAGCGAACTTGTTCGCCAGTCGTTCCTCGACGCCGGCATCCCGCTCGGCCAGGTGCAGAAGGTCGGCGAGCTCGGGCAGTCACGCGCGATGGATGCGGTGATCGAGGAACGCTGGGTGCACTACCCACTCTGCGCCGGCGTAAAGGGGATGACGCTGGAAAAGTGCCGGATGATCATTATGGAGCAGGAGCTTATTACCCCGGCATCCATCGCCCGCGATCCGAAGCTGGTGCTTGTGTACAGCAATTATCCGCTGGATTGAGCGTCGCCGCAGGTGTAAAAACGGGCATTCAAGAAAGAAACCCCATGACCACCGCGCAGCAGCCCTCCAAATACTCCTTCGGCGTCCTGAAGATTAAAAACTTTCGCGCCCTGCTGTTCACGCGAATGTTCATCATGATGGCGCTTCAGGCACAGGCGGTTATCGTCGGCTGGCAGATTTATTCGATCACCAAGGACACCTTCCTCCTCGGCCTCACCGGCCTCGCGGAGGCGATCCCCGCAATCACTTGCGCGCTGTTCGCAGGGCATGTCGTCGATGTTGGCAAGCCGCTGCGCATCTACCGCATCGCGATCTTCGCGCTTGCCTGCAACACGCTGCTGCTCTTCACCTTCGCGGGCGGTCATGTCGAGGTTGACCACAAGTACCTGCTTTACATTATCTACGGCGGCATCTTCCTGTCCGGCCTCGCGCGGGCCTTCGTCATTCCGGCTTCTTTTACGATGCTGTCGCTTTGCGTGAAGCGTGAAGAGATGCCGGCAGCTGCAGCCTGGATCAGCACGGGCTTCCAGTTTTCGAGCATCGCTTCGCCGGCAATTGCCGGTCTGATATATGGCGGATACGGCTCCGCTGTGGCGTGGGGCATGCCCGCCCTGCTCATGGCGGCCGCGTTTATCATGGTTCATGCGCTGAAGGTGACGTCCCATCCGCGCGGCGAAATCCGCGAAAGCGCGGTCAAGAGCATCAAGGCCGGCTGGAAGTTCATCTGGGAGAAAAAGACCCTGCTCAATGTCATGGCGCTCGATATGTTTGCCGTGCTGTTCGGTGGGGCCGTCGCGATGCTGCCGGCGATTGCCGAGGACGTGCTGCATGTCGGCTCGGAAGGCCTTGGCCTCCTGCGCGCAGCCCCCGCGGCCGGGGCGGTGTTTACGACCCTGCTCCTCGCCGTTCGCCCGATGCGGCATGTTTCCTCGATGCGGCTGCTGATTGTGGTGGCGGGATTCGGGCTTTGCATGTGCGGCTTCGGGCTCAGTACGTCTTTCCCGCTGTCGCTGCTGTTCCTCATGATCTCGGGCGTATGCGACAGCATCAGTGTCGTCATCCGCCAGACCCTCATGCAGCTGCTGACCCCGGATGCGATGCGCGGGCGCGTGTCGTCGATCTCCTCCATGTTCATCATTTCTTCGAACGAGATCGGCGCCTTCGAATCAGGAACCGCGGCGCGGCTGATGGGCCTCCAGCCCTCGATCGTTTTCGGCGGTGTCTGTACGCTCGGGGTCGTTGCATTAATTTCGCTTTTCAATCCAGCGATGCGCAAAACGGTCGTAGATGTAAGAGATCCGAAATAAAATTGCGCCTGCTGCGCCGCACAATGACATAATGCTTCAAATCCATGCTTGCCATGATAGACTTGGCCTATTAAACAGGCTGATCTTTTACGGCAAACGATCGGATGACAATGGACCGCGACGCGCTTTCCATCGAGACCGGCACGGCTGACACCCTTGGCGCCACATTCGATGGCAAGGGCGTGAACTTCGCGCTTTATTCGAAACATGCCGCCCGTGTCGAAATCTGCCTGTTCAGCGAGGATGGCAAGACCGAGCTGCACCGCGTCACGCTCCCGCAAAAAACCGGCGATGTCTGGCACGGCTATATTCCGGGCCTGAAGCCGGGGCAGGTTTACGGCTACCGGGTCGACGGCCCGTTCGAGCCGCATAACGGCCATCGCTTCAATCCCGAAAAGCTCGTGATGGATACCTATGCCAAGGAAGTGATTGGCCGGGTACAGACGGATGCGGACGACCTGTTAAACCCGGCAAAGGACAGCGCCCCTTTCGTGGCCAAGGCGCGCGTAACGACGCCCCTCACGTCACCGATTGCCCGGGGCCCGGACACGGCGTGGGAAGACACGATTATATACGAGCTGCATCCCAAGGGCTTCACCGCCGCGAACGACAAAATTCCCGCAGCGCTGCGCGGCACCTATGCCGGCCTCGCCACGAAAGAGTCGATCGACTACATCAAGTCGCTGGGCGTGACCGCCGTCGAGCTGATGCCTGTCCATGCGAAGGTGCATGACGCATTCCTTCTCAAGCTCGGCCTCAAGAATTACTGGGGCTATAACAGCCTGTCCTTCTTCGCGCCGGAGCCGGAATATGCGGCCGACAAGGAAAACGCGCGTCAGGAATTCCGCGACATGGTGGATGCCTTCCACAAGGCGGGCCTCGAAGTCATTCTTGACGTCGTTTACAACCATGCCGGCGAAAGTCATGAAAACGGCCCGACCCTCTCTCTGCGCGGCGTGGACAATGCGAGCTATTACCGCCTCGACGCGAACGACAAGAGCAAGTACGTCAACGATACCGGCACGGGCAACACGATCGATTTCGAAAACCCTGCCGTGCGGCGCATGGTGCTCGACAGCCTGCGCCATTGGGTCAGCGAATACGGCATCGATGGCTTCCGCTTTGACCTTGCGCCGGTCCTCGGCCGCGACCGCAGCGGCTTCAAGGCGCGCGCCGCCTTCTTTGCGGAACTGGAGGCGGATTCCATCCTGTCGCAGGTCAAGCTGATCGCCGAGCCCTGGGACCCGGGTCCCGGCGGCTATCAGCTTGGGAAGTTCCCAAAAAGATGGCATGAATGGAATGACCGCTTCCGCGACGACCTGCGCAAATTCTGGCGCGGCACCAGTGACATGCTTCGCTGGCTTGCGACGCGGATTGCCGGCTCTGCGCCCGAGTTTGACAGCGACGGCCGCAAGCCGCAAGCGAGCGTCAATTTTATCGCGATTCATGACGGCTTTACCCTGCATGATGTCGTCAGCCACTCCTACAAGAAGAACCTCGCCAATGGCGAGAACAATAACGACGGCACGAACGAGAACTACAGCGCGAATTACGGCATCGAAGGCGACACCCATGATCCGCAGATCATCGCGGTCCGTGAGCAGCAAAAACGCAATATGCTGGCATCGCTGTTCCTGAGCCAGGGAACGCCCATGCTGCTGGCGGGGGACGAGCACGGGAACACCCAGCGGGGCAACAACAACGCCTATCCGCAGGACAATTGCATCGGCTGGCTGGACTGGAATGACATCACAGCCGAAGGCCGGAAGCTGACCGGCTTCGTCAAAAAGCTCATCCAGTTCCGAAAGGACCACCGCGTCCTGCGCGGCTCGGCATTCCTTCACGGCCAGAAGGTCGATGAACATGGCGTGACCGATATTTCCTGGTTTAATCCCGAGGGCCGCCCCCAGAACGACAGCGACTGGCAAAAGACCGAGGACAAAAGCATTGGCGTGCTGTTCAACGAGAGGGCGGCGCTCGGCTATAAGGACGGCGAGCGGCTGCTGGCCGTCTTCAACAGCCATTCGGGCACGGTGCCTTTCACGCTGCCGCAGGTGGCTGGTGGCGCGGGCTGGACGCGCGTACTCGATACCTCCGATCCCGAAATGCCGGCGGACGCGCGGCTGCATGCAGATAAATCCGTTTACAATCTGCCCGCGCGTTCGGTCATCGTTTTCAAACAAGGTTAAGCCATGCGCAGCAACCGTTTCCTGAAACGCCTGTTCATGTTCGCCTTCTTTGCGGCGCTGATTTTCCCCGCCATGCTCGGACAACTCGGCAAGATTAATCCGTTCAATCCGCTCAAGCCGATGGAATCGAAATTCCATCCACAGCTGTCGGAGGCACGACGACAGCATATTTTACACGGCGATGCGACCGGGGGCGGCCATCTGCATGGTGTTGGCCATGCCTGCAAATCGGAATTTCCCGCTGACTGGAATGAAGAACGTGTCGTGGAAACCGTCACGCGTCTGGCGGCCAACGATAACCTTGGCTGGAAACAGCAACGCAACGGCAATTACGTGGCAGAAGCAGATGAAGGCACCGTGCGGGTGCGTATCGTCCTTGACGACAGCCGCACAGAAATAATCACCGCTTATCCAGTCAATCAGCCCCTCAACCCCTGCGGCCGCGCGCCGGCAAATGACAACGCACCCTGATTACTCGTATTTGTGGCGGCGTCCCTGGTAATCCGTGACGTCATACTGCCCATCCGCTTCCTCAATCCACTGCCTGCCCACCGGTACCTTGCCAAAACCACCTGGGATATCGAGCATGTAATGAGGCTGGGCGATCCCGGACATTTTGCCTTGCAGCTGGGCGGTCAGTTCCTGACCCTCCTTGATGGACAGCCGGAAATGCCCGGTGCCGGGAGCGAGGTCGGGATGATGAAGATAGTAAGGCTTGATCTTCATGGCGGTGAAAGCGCGGAAAAGCTGCTCGAGCACGGCGGCATTATTATTCACGCCCTTCAATAGCGTCGATTGCGATAGCAGCGGGATGCCGGCGCGAATGAATTTCTGCGCAGCAGTTTTCACCTTTTCGCTCAATTCCCGCGGATGGTTGGCATGGAACACGACATAAACAGCCTTGTCGCTCGCAAGCGCCTCGATCAGCTCCTCGGTCACGCGCGACGGGTCGGCCACCGGCACCCGGGTGTGAAAACGGATAACCTGCACATGCGGGATTTGATTGAGGGACTCCATGATCTCCCGCAAACGTCGCGGAGAAAGGACAAAGGGATCGCCGCCCGTGAGGATAACTTCCCAGATAGCAGGCGTATTGCGGATATAGGCGAGCGCCTTTTGCAACTCCTCCCTGCTGAGCATTTCGCTCCCGGGGCCGACTTTCTCGCGGCGGAAGCAAAAACGGCAGTAGACTGCGCATACATGCACCGCCTTCAGCAGCACCCGGTCCGGATATCGATGGACGATGCCCTTGACGGGGGAGTGCACATCGTCGCCAATCGGGTCTGCCAGTTCGTCCGGCGTGGTCTCCAGCTCCTTGGCCGTCGGTAGGTACTGCCTCGCGATGGGATCATCGGGGTCGCCGCCGTCAACCAGCTCCAGCACTTCCTGCGTCACCGCCACTGCATAGCGCTCCATCACTTCGGCGAGTGCGGGATTGTCGCTTTGCGGTTGGATTTTCGGCTTTGGCTGCATTAAACTCTCATTAGTCGGGCTGTTTTACATACACCAAAGCGTCATAAAGCTCAAATCAAACCCCTGCATCAATATGAAAATTGAACTCGTGACACCGGCGCTGGCTTACCTTCCCAGCTATCTCGAGGCTCTGCGCGAGGGGCATAGGCTGGGCGCATCTGCTGTCAAAACCCCGGCGGAAATTGACACGATCGCACATGATCCGGAAGCATTCCTCGACGACCTGCTCGGGCCCAAACCGGCGACCCGCATTAACGAGTTGGGTAAAGAAGTCGAGCGTGTGCCGCAAACGATGGTATGGCTGATTGCTGACGGGATTTTTGTCGGGGATGCCGGCATTCGCCACCGCCTGACGCCCGAGCTTGAAATTTCGGGCGGTCATATCGGCTATGGCGTTCGTCCATCCCGTCAACGACAAGGCTATGCGACCGAGCTGTTGCGCCAATGCCTGGTCTGGGTGCGGCAAAATCTGGGCTTGGCAAGGGTAATGGTCACCTGTCGGATGGATAACCCAGCCTCGGCCCGGGTCATCGAGAAAAATGGCGGCGAACTGATTGATGTCACGCCTCACCCCTATGCCCCTGGAATGACACAGAAAAGATACTGGGTACCCGTTTCACAGCAATGATTTCTTTACATAATTGACTTGCTTTGTTATAAACACAGGCCATGTGATTGAGGGCAGAGGGAAAAATGACCGCCGTCGCGACAAAAAAGAAAAAGAACACGAAAGAGCAGGAGTCGCCGACCGTAGGCATCGTCAGCCTTGGCTGCCCCAAGGCGTTGGTTGACACTGAGCGGATCCTGTCCCAGCTGCGCTCAGAGGGCTATCAACTCTCCCCGAACTACGAAGACGCGAACGTCGTCATCGTCAACACCTGTGGCTTCCTGGACAGCGCGAAGGAAGAGTCTCTGGAGGCGATTGGCGAAGCAATGGCGGCGAACGGCAAAGTCATTGTCACCGGCTGCATGGGCGCAGAGCCCGAGCAGATCATGAAGAAATATCCGAAGGTGCTCGCCGTCACGGGACCGCACCAATATGAAGCGGTCGTCGGCGAAGTGCACAAGGTGGCCCCTGCGCCGCACGACCCTTTTGTCGACCTCGTCCCCTCCCCCGGCGAAGCGCGCAAGACTTCCCGACTGTCGGAAACGGAGCAGTCGGTCGGCGTGAAGCTGACCCCGCGCCATTACGCCTATCTCAAAATTTCCGAAGGCTGCAACAACCGCTGCACCTTCTGTATCATCCCGAAGCTGCGCGGCGATCTCGTGTCGCGCCCGATCATCCAGGTGCTGGCGGAAGCAGAGCGCCTGGTGAAGGCCGGCACGAAAGAAATCCTCGTGATATCGCAGGATACCTCCGCCTATGGCATCGACAGCAAATACCAGGCATTCCCGTACAAGAACCGCGTGATCCGCACCAAGTTCATCGAGCTTTGCAAGGAGCTGTCGGAAATCGGCGCGTGGACGCGCCTGCACTACGTGTACCCCTATCCGCATGTCGATGAAGTCTTCCCGCTGATGCAGGAAGGCAAGCTGCTTCCCTACATCGACATCCCCTTCCAGCACGCCTCGCCGGCGGTGCTGAAAAATATGCGCCGTCCCGCCCACCAGGAAAAGACCCTGGACCGCATTCAGGGCTGGAAAAAAGCCTGCCCTGACCTCACGATCCGCTCCACTTTCGTCGTCGGTTTCCCCGGCGAGACGGAAGAAGATTTCCAATTCCTGCTCGACTGGATGCAGGAAGCGCAGCTTGACCGCGTGGGCTGCTTCAAATACGAACAGGTGACCGGCGCAGAATCAAACAAGATCGAGCCGCATGTTCCCGAAGAAGTAAAAGAAGAGCGCTGGCACCGTTTCATGGCGCTGCAGCAGGGCATCTCGGCCGCGAAGCTGCAGAAGAAGATCGGCCGGGAGCTGCTGGTGTTGATCGATTCAGCCGGCAAGCAGGGTGGCCTCGGCCGCTCCTCCGCCGATGCCCCCGAGATCGATGGTCATGTGAAGGTCACGGGGAAGAACCTAAAACCGGGCGATATCGTCAAAGTCAAAATTACGGCCGCGGATGAATACGACCTCGAAGGAACGCTCGTCGCCTAGCGTGACGGAGGGTTGAGCTTCGTCTTTTTCAAATCGCCCGAAAACACGTCGCCTTCGGAAAGTTTGCCGCCACGCTTGCGGTGTTCGGCGAAGGCGCGACGCAGGCCACTGATGTCGTCCAGACGGGAAAAGCTGTCGCGCTGCATGGCCTCGACGCGGCCGCCGGGCTCGCGCACCAGCGTCAACCGCTCCAGCCGCGTGAAGTTGAATATCTCCTGCATCACTCGGTCCTGCAGGGGATAGGAATAAGCGACTTCATGAGGAGAATTCGCGGCGGCGCGGGCAATGAGGGCAGCGTTCGCCTCCCGCTTGCGCTCCCGCGCGATTTGCTCCGGACTTACTCCGTTTCCGTTGCCGGCGAGCGGATTTGCGCCCAATGCAAGCATTGCCTGCACGAGTTCCAGGCTTTCCCCGGCAGCCGCCACCATGAACGGCGTCCATTTCCCGCCTTCGACCAGTGCATCCGGATTTGCCCCATGTTCCATGAGCCAGCGGACCGCCGGGATTTTCGCATCGTTCGCTGCCCAGGCGAGCGCCGTCACGTCATTCTGTCGGGCGTCGATTTCAACGCCCTGATCCATCAGGCGCGCCAGTTCGCCGATATCGCCCGCCTTCGCCGCGTCAATGAACCGGTTTTCGAGATCGCTCATGGTCTTGGGACCGGCAGCGCGCGGCGCGGCTTGACGAGCAGGTCACCGAAAACCTCCTCCTCCGTCAGCGCGCCGCCGCGTTTCACGTGTTCGTTGAAGGCGCGCCTCAGGCCGCTGTCTTCGGCGATCGCGGCGAAGCGCTCTCGCTGCACCGCTTCGACCGTCCCATGTTCGGACGGCCGGATAAAGGTGAAGCGCTCCAGGCGCCGGAAGCTGTAAACCTCCTGCACAATCCTGTCGGCGATTTGGTCGAAGAAAATGACTTCGTCCGGCGTCTGCCCGATAAGCTCTGCAACGGCGCCGCCTTTTTCCCGCGCCATCTGGACGACATCCTTGCCGTCGGAATTTCTCAGGCGCCTGTCAGCGCCCGCATCCAGCAGCAGTTGAAGCACCTCGAGATTTCCGCTGCTGACCCCGCTCATGAGTGGGGTCCATTGGTTGTTCGGCTTGCGTTTGTCGACTTCGGCTCCGTGACCAAGCAGCCAGCGGACAGCGCCGGCGTGCCCGTTCTGCGCCGCCCAGACGAGCGGGCTATAGTCGACAGCATCGGAATTTATTTGCGCGCCAGCGTCGACACAGGCGGCCATCTTCGCGACATCGCCAAGCTTGGCGGCCTCCACCAGCTGTTCATCCAGGCCATCCTGGTGGTGTTTCATGGTTGCGTTCCTTTGAGCGACAGTTTGGGAAGGGCGCTATGGAACACTTCTTCCTCGCTCCGTTTGCCGCCCTCCATCCGGTATTGGTCGAAGGCACGGCGCAGCGCAGACTTATCAGCCAGCTCGTAAAAGCTCTCGCGCGTTACGGCTTCGACCGGGCTGGCTGCATCCTTGCGTATAAAGGTAATTCGTTCGTTATGAAGGAAATTGAAAATTTCCTGCATGGTGCGGTCGCCGACGCGGCGGGTGAGCACGACCTCATGTGGGTTCCGGTTCAGCCAAGCCAGGATTTCCGGCTTGTTTGCGGCATAAGACTTTGCGCTTGAATTGTCGTTGTTGCGAAGATCGGGATCCGCGCCGGCCGCCATGAGCAGCTTTACCGCGCCGAGATGCCCGGCGTAGGCGGCGCCCATCAACGGGGTTGATTTCTTGGCGTTGCCGATATCCACCTTTGCGCCGTTTGCGAGCAGCCAGGACAGCACTTCAAGCTTGTTCTCCTGCGCGGCGAAATAGAGGGGGCTTTCGGTGCCCGCCTGATTGATCTCCGCGCCCGCGGCGACCAGGGACTGCACCAGCGCGAGATCCCCGGCCTTGGCGGCGTAGCGCAGCTGTTGATTTTGCTCTGGCGTGGCAGCCATGCGTCCTCCATGTTTGCCATATCTTTATCACGGCGCCTAACAGGGTTCAATATTATTATGTCAATGATAACATTGCATTTGCCGGCGCAGCCGCCGCCGGACTAGGCTGTATGCATTGATCCAAGGAGCCCCACCATGAAAATGCTGCCTGTTTTCCTCGCTGCTCTCACTTTAATCATCCATACAACCACGGCCGAGGCGAGGATTGTCACCCGCGAAGTGCCCTATTCAGATGGCGGCGTGACGTTAACGGGTTACTACGCCTATGACGACCAGGCGCGCAAGCCGATGCCGGGTGTCATTGTGATTCATGAGTGGTGGGGTGCAAACCAGTATGCCCGTAAACGGGCAGAGCAACTTGCAGGACTTGGCTATGCCGCCTTTGCGATCGATATGTATGGGGCAGGCAAGGCCGCGAACAATCCCGACGAGGCAAAAAAGCTTTCCGCGCCGTTCTATGCCAATCGCAGCCTGATGTACAGCCGCGCCATGGCCGGCCTGAACAAGATCAAGACCCTGCCCAATGTTGACGCAACGCGGCTGGCTGCTGTCGGCTATTGCTTTGGCGGGACGGTCGCGCTGGAACTTGCACGCAAGGGAGAGGACCTGAAAGGGGTTGTTTCCCTTCACGGCGGTCTGGCCGCGGCAGAGCGCGCCGAACCCGGCCGTGTAAAGGCACAAGTCCTGGTGCTGAACGGCGGGGCCGATGCCATGGTCACCGCGAAAGAACGCGCAAATTTTGTCGCGGAAATGCAGACGGCGGGCGTGAACTTCAAAAACATCGTCTATCCCGATGCCACGCACGCCTTCTCGAACCCCAAGGCGACAGAAATCGGCAAGCGCTTCAATTTGCCAATCGCCTACAATGAAGCAGCGGACGAGAAATCCTTTTCAGAGGAAAAAAGGTTTCTCGCGCGCGTGTTTACGCGCCCCGTCGAGGAAAAACAGCCGGACTACGTGCCTGCCGGCGGGGAATAGCGTCAGGCCGCCTTTATATCGCGCAGGAAGCTTCCGACCTGGCTGCGCAGGCTCTCCGATTGCCGCGACAGGTCTGAAGCGGCTGCAATCATCTGGCTGACAGCTGAACTTGCGCCGGTGGAAACTGTCTTAACGTCCGTTGCATGCGCCGAGACATCTTGCGTAATCTCGGCCGCCTGCTGCACGTTTCGGGCAATCTCCTGCGTTGCTTCGCCCTGTGCCACGACAGCGGCGGCAATCGTCGCCGAGATTTTGTTCATTTCATCGATCGTTTCGGCTATCTGCTGTAGCACCCCGACGGTATCCGACGCCGCCTGCTGAATGAAGCTTACCTGCTCCTCGATCTGGCGGGTTGCGGCGGATGTCTGACCGGCCAGGGTTTTCACCTCGGCGGCGACCACGGAAAAACCACGCCCCTGCTCCCCGGCGCGCGCCGCCTCGATCGTAGCGTTCAGGGCGAGCAGATTTATCTGGCCTGTGATGTCATTGATGACGTCGACGACACCGCCGATCTTCTCCGCCGCCTCGCTCAGCGATTCCGCTGTGGTATTTGCCCGGGTTGCTTCATTCACGGCGGTCGTCATGATCTTCTCGCCATGCTCGACCTGTTCGGCGATGCCGCGGATGGAGGCTGAAAGTTCCGTGGTAGCGGCGGCCACCGTCTGGACGTTCTGAGAGGCGCCGGCAATGCCCATCACCAGCTTGCCGAGACGATCCGCGCTGTCCTGCGCCCGCTTCATGACATCGCGCGACGTGGCATCCATTTCTGTCGCGGCGGAAGCAACCGTATCGGCGACGCTTTTCACATTCGCTTCGAAGTTGTCGGCGAGACCGAACATCGCGCGGCGTCTTTCTTCTTCGGACCGCTCCTTCAGGGCAGCCGCTTCCGATTCCAGGCGGTGCTTTTCCTCGACATTGCGCCTGAATATTGCGAGGGCGCGGGCAATATCGCCAATCTCGTCCTCGCGGGAGGTGAAAGGCACCTCCCCCTCCAACCGCCCGGCCGAGATATTTTTCATGAGCGTGATCAGCTTTTCCTGTGGTTCGAACACCTGCCGGCGCGCAAATACCGGGACTGATATCGCGGCCAGGACCACAAGCAGGGCCACGCCCAGATGGCGTTGAATCGCGGTATCTGCGGTCTCGTCCGCCTGCCGGGTGCGTTGCTCGACATACGCGCTGAGGCGGTTTGAAATATCCTCGTTCATATCGCGCAGCCGCGCAAAAAGGGCTTCGAATTCCCCCAGGCTGCCCTTGCCGCTTGTTACTTCGATTGCGACCCGCCCGTAGTCCGCAGCGAGGAGGGCCGTCGCACGCAGCGCAGACCGTATTTCCTCAGGAGGAGATTGGGTGATGGCCTTCTCGATATCCGCGTTGAACTCGGCAACGGCAATGTGCGCCTCTTTTTCGGCTTCCTTTGCCAAGGTACCGTTGGCCGTCGCCCGCGCATAAAGCGCGCGCAACACCTGTGCGTGTATGGCATCATGCATCATATCGGCATGCATATGGCTGCGGATAATGCCGGCCGCCTGCGCTTCAGCATTCGCGTCCTCCACGATCGCGCGGGTCATCAGGAAATCGTGCACCGCGGCCATGCCGATGACCGCGATCACGGCGGCACTGAGACGCGTAAATTTATCCTTGAGTTTCATCGCTCCCCCTTCTTACAACTGAAGATTATAGGAGAAAACGATTAACAACTTAAGGTTAAGAATACGTCTGCATACGGTAGTATGAGAGTTATGCCTTGGTTTTCAGCAAGTCCCGGATTTCCTGCAACAGCTCTTCGCTGCGGCTTGGCGCAGGGGGGGCAACAGGCTTGGCCGCCTCTTTCGCCTTGAACTTGTTCAGCGGCTTGATGATGAAGAAAAATACTGCAAAGGCGACCAGCAGGAACTGGAACAGGGTGTTGCCGAAATTCCCGATATTCCAGGTGGAAACACCGGCTGCCTTGGCTGCGGCGACTGTGTGGTATTCCTTTTCGGAATGGCTGAGGGGGATAAAAAAGTTGCTAAAATCGACCTTGCCGACGATCAGGCCAAGCGGCGGCATGATGATATCCTCGACCAGCGAGGTCACGATCTTGCTGAAAGACGCCCCGATAATGACCCCCGTCGCGAGGTCGACGACGCTACCCCGCGTGATGAATTTCTTGAATTCGTGCATTACTTCCATGGCATCCTCCGGACGGTTAACAGATGAGCGAGCGTTGTATTCCACTCAGAACTTTAATTCAAACAAATCATTGAAATATCTAGAAACTAGACTGCAATTCATTTTCCGGAAAAATATTTGCATAAGCAAAACCTGCCTGCTATAGTCGCCACGATAATAACGAGTGCAAGGATTCTCCAGCGATGGCAGACACCGCGTCGAACGATCTTTTCCGGCTTCCCGAAGACCTCGATTCCCTTGCGCGCATGCGCGACCAGTTGAGCGATTATCTGAACACGCTCGAGCGCAACACCGATTCAGTTAACGCCTGGCTGCAGAAAAGCCAGAACGGCATCATCGTCGGCCACCACCAGCTGAACCGTGCAGTTGCACAGAAAAATGAAAAGGCCGCCCTGCAGGCAATCCAGGACCTTGGCGACGCGGCCGGATTTGTCTTGTCGATGCAGGATTTCAAGGGTCAGGTTGCGACGGCCTTTGGCACTGACAGCGCTGTTGCGAAGGAAGTAGCCAGACATGAGCCCGGCGTCCCGAAAGCGATCCTGGAAGTGTTGCCGAATATCACGAAGCCAGACCCGGACGCCCCCGCTCCGGTCATCCGGGTAGCACCCGCTCCTGTGGCGGCGGAGCCGGACCCTGAGAAAAAACGCAGCATTTGGAACCCCGGCACCTGGTTCGGCAAGGACGAGCGGGCTGAGGAAGAGGCTCGTCGCGATGCCGCTGCAGAGGCAGAGCGCAAAATCGAGGAAATCAAGCGCCACTGGCGCCTTGTGCGCAGCGAGCTGATCAGCCTGCAAAGCGACCGTCACTACTATGTGGACAGCTTCATGGACTGGGTGGGCGAGACCTTGGCGCCCCAGCAGGACACGGATGAAGTCGAAGCCCGCAAGCTGATGGAAAAATACCAGAACCCGCAATTCGTGATCGATTTAGCGGTTCAGGACTATGCAGAAGTGATGGAAGTAAAAGTCGGCCAGCTGCGCGACCGCGCGCTGCGCTATTCGGAAACTGCGGCACTGATCGACGAGCAGCGCATCGGCGATTTCACGGCGACCCTCAGGACGCTGTTCCCCAAGAATGAAACCACGGACAGCAAGCAGATTAAAGACCTGCTGCTGCAGGACTACAAAGTCGTGAGCTTTGCGGAAATGGCGCTCGATCGTGTGCAGTCGCGCGCGGACCAGCTGCTGCTTCTGAAGATGGCG
>DASPMW010000191.1:0-39033 GCA_035626855.1 Patescibacteria group bacterium | reverse complement strand
CCTTATCCTCGGCATACAAGCGATTTTCAACACAGTTAAGGCTTTTTGCATTCCCGTTGTCGCCGCTGGTGCGGCGGTGACGACAAGCGCAGCGCTATTCATCGAGATGCCGGCGGGCGAAATAACTTCGCGGGTTATGCTCGATACCCTTTCCATCGTCCATGTCAGCCTGCTATGGATCACGACAGCGACGACGCTTACCCTGGCGGCGGTTTTCGCGTATCTCTCCGGACGCTCCCAGCGGTTTCTCGTCGCCTGCGTGCTCGGCGCGGTGACCCTGATGGCGCAAAATCTCCTGTACCCGCGCTTTTTCCTCGGCCCGCTGGCCGATGCGGATCCTTACATCTTCGAAAGTTTTCTGCCGCGTGTCGGAGAGGCCCGCCCCCTGTTTGCAAGCGCCCCCGAATTCGCGGCGCGCGCAATCGTGGTGCCAGTTTTTGCGATGGTTCTGCTGGGCTTAGCCCTTGCGCAGGAAAGGGTGAGAGCTGCGCGCCTGCGTACGCTCATCATCCTGACGGTGCTTCTCCTGCTTACTTGTGGCATGACTCTGATACAGTCGCGCTGGGGTTATTACCTGCAGCCTGTCGCCGCCTTGACGGTCGCGATCCTGCTCCCTGGCCTCGCGACGGCAGCGCGTGGCGACACAGGGAGCTGGCTTCGAGTTGTTCCGCGTAATTTCAGAACATATGTCGCGCTCGCCCTACTGGCTCTGGTGACAGCGCTGTTCACAAGCGCGGTAGAAGCGCCACGCCAAAAAGACAGCTGGTGCAAAACCGAGTTGCGATACGTTGTACAGACCCGGCAACTCCCAACGCTCCTTGGCGACCCTGACCAAACGATCTTCGTGCCGGAGGATTTTGGCGGCGAGATGCAATTCTTCACGCCGTTTCGTATTATCGCTTCCAATTACCATCGTGAGGCGGAGGGCTTGCGGGCCATGGATAAGATTCGTGCCGCTCAGAACATGCCGGCGCTGAGGGCCGCCCTCAAGGAGCGCGGCGTTACCGCGGTGCTGTTCTGTCCCTCCCCTCAAGCGGAAGGCATTTTCAGTACTTCGGCGAAATATCCCGTATGGGCGAGCCAGGTTTCCGGGCTGCGTTTTATGAGTGAGCCGGGAACCAAGCCCGTATTACTCAAGGTCCAGCCATGACGACCGCGCATCCGGTGACGAAACGCTGGCGCTTTGCGATCTGGTCCGTCTTCGTTTTCGCATTATTGCTCCTGCTCGGCCTGCGCCTTGCGGCAGTGCTGCGCTGGCCGGAGCTTTCTGCGCCGCTGGGTCCCGTCAACCCGGACGCCTGGCTGAGGCTGGCGCAACTGCGGGACTGGCTTGCGGCCGATAATTCTTTCAGCCATGCGGTCCCCCGAACGAATGCGCCGCTCGGTGGGGTTGAGATACATTGGACGCGCCCTCTGGATGTTTTCCTCTGGGGCTTTTATGGGCTGACGCCGCGCAATGCCCCGGTCGATCTCAGGCTGATGATCGCCGCTTCGCTCTATCCGGTTGTTTTGTGCCTCGTCACCGCCGGTCTGCTGACGGCGGCAACTCGAAAACTATTCCGGCACAACCACGTCCTCGCCTGCACGTTGCTGCTACTGGGAGCGACACCCTATCTGTCCTCCTACTTTTCACCCGGAGACGCCGACCATCACGGGCTTTTGAGCGCGATCTGGTGCGGCATTATTTTGCTGTTGCTCGACTTGTCGCGGCCCTGCTGGAAAATGCTGTTGGCGGGCGGTTTGCTGGGCGCCCTCATCTGGGTCAGCCCGGAGGGGCTGTTGCTATTAGCGCTTGTCATCGCGATGCTCGCGCTGGAGACGATGCGCAGATCCCGAAGCGAAGTGAAGCCTGCTGCGTTCTTCCTCGCAATCGGTGCGGCCGTTGTTGTAACGGCGGGAGTTTTCATGGAGACGCCGTGGAAGAATATATTGGCCCGGGTCAACTATGATTCGCTATCTATCGTGCACGTTTATTTATGCTGGCAGATCGCGCTGGCATCGGCAGGGTTGGTTGCTGCCTGCCGGCGCTGGGCGAGTATTTCCTTTCGCATGACGGCCGGCGCGGTAATTGGCCTGGCGTCGCTCCTGGCGCTTCACCGCGCTTATCCGCGGTTTTTCCTCGGCCCCTTTGCAGATGCCGACCCCTATATTTTTAAAAACTTCCTTCCCTTTATCAGCGAGGCCCGTCCCCTGTTGAATCTGCCATTCTCGCAATACGCCCCGTCCCTGCTTCAGCCCGTCCTGGCCATGGTCCTTGCCGGATTCGCTGTGTACCAAAGCCGCAGTGGCTCCCTGCGTAAGCTCCAGGTATTGATGCTGGCAGGCTTGTTGGTCATCACGCTGCTGCTAACCTTGCTACAATTGCGCTGGGCATATTACCTTGCGCCGCTGGCGCTTATTCTTTGTGGCGGGCTGCTGCCGACGCTCAGCGTCGCTGCCCGGCGTTTTTCGTTCGCGCCGCGCCGCTGGCAGCCTTATCTGTGGATCATGGTGATCTTCGCTTACATAACCGGAACGGCATTTGCGGGCTCGAAGCCGGCCGGCCCGCAGCAAGGCGTTGCCTGCATGAATGAAATCCGCTTTGTCATCCAGACACGGCAGCTGCAACCGCTGATCGGCGACGACGACACAATCTTCTACACCTACGAGGATGTCGGCGGAGAAATGCTGTTCTTCACGCCGTATCGCATTATTGCATCCAACTACCACCGGGAGGCGGATGGATTGCGCGACCTGAAGGCGATGCGCGAGGCGCCTGACCTAGACAGCTTTCATGGCCTGCTAAAAAAACGGCAGGTGGGCGCGCTGCTGATATGCCCCGTTTACCACCCGGCGCTGTTCCCGCCAGGTGCGAAGACACCCGGCTGGCTGGAAAAAATCGGCGGACTGGAATTTTACCAGCCCGCCGGAAATAAGCCTGAACTATATCGCGTTGTAGATTAAGCGGCGTTCTTGACGACAAAGGTTGCGCGCTTGGAAAACTGCTTGAGGGTGGGGGCGCCGACATAGGTGCAGGCCGAGCGCAGCCCGCCCAAGATATCTTGGATCGTTCCTTTTACGTCGCCCTTGTATTCGACTTTGACGACACGGCCTTCGCTCGCCCGGTGAGGCGCGACGCCCCCTGAGTAGCGGTCCATCGCGACTTTGGACGACATGCCGTAGTATTCGACAAGACCGCTGTCGCTTTCCTTCAGCTGCTTGAGTTGCGCGTCGTTCATGCATTCGGTGTGACCGGCAAACATGCCGCCGAGCATGACGAAATCGGCGCCGGCCGCGAAGGCCTTGGCGACATCGCCCGGCATCCTGCAGCCGCCGTCAGCGCAAATCAGGCCAGACAGCCCGTGCGCTGCATCCGCGCATTCAATGATTGCGGACAGCTGCGGATAACCGATCCCGGTCATCGCGCGCGTCATGCAGGCGGACCCGGGGCCAATGCCGACCTTGACGATATCCGCCCCAGCAAGAATGAGCGCTTCCGTCATGTCCGGCGTCGCGACGTTGCCGGCCATGATCACTTTTTCAGGGTGATGTTCGCGCACCGTTTTGATGAAGTCGAGGAAGTGCTCGGTATAGCCGTTGGCGACATCAAGGCAGATCTTGTTGATCGAGTTGCTTTTCAGGGAGTTCGGGACGCCATCCAGCTTTTTGATATCCTCGATGCCGAAGGTGACGAAGGAAAAGGCGCCTGAGATATTCGCCTGCTGTAACTCCTCGATCGGGTAATGCTTGTGCAACGAAGTGAAAATGTCATGTTCTGCAAGCGCCGCAGCCATTTTGATGGTGCCGACAGTATCCATGTTCGCCGCGATAATCGGCACGCCGGTGATTTCGACCTTGGCATGCGGCAGCTTGAATGTGCGCTTGACCTCGACATCGCCGCGCGATTTCAAGCGCGAACGTTTGGGGCGGATCAGCACATCGTCGAAGTCGAGCTTGCGTTCGGTTTCAATTCTCATCGGTTTACTCCGGTTACGAGACACAACAATACCGGCAGGGCTTTAATTGCCGTTGCCGGAATGAATGAAACCGCTTTTTGTTTGGAGGTTTCGCCCATTGTTAGATTTTTCAGGGAGAATTGGCAAGCATTTTATCGCGCCTTCGGAATCCGCAAATAGATTCCGTCACTTGCCGATGCAGAAATCGCGGAAGATTTTATCGAGGAGGTCTTCGACATGCACGCGTCCGGTAATCGTCCCGAGTGACCGAAGCGCGATTCTCAGATCTTCGGCGGCGAGCTCCGGCGCTGCCGTCGCAAGACAACGATCAAGGGCCGCGGCGGTATCGGTGAGCGCCGCACGGTGGCGCTCGCGGGTCAGCACGGGCCCAGGCTTGGACTTGAAGGCAGCGGCGACTGACGCGCCAAGGATTTTGAGAAGCTTGTCGATGCCCGCACCGGTCGCCGCAGAAATCTGGAGGTCATCGGATTGCCGGCTGGCGAGGTCTGCCTTCGTAAAGACGACCACCGTATTCTCGTCAACCAGCCGCAGGGTTTCGGCGTCCTTTTCCGCTAACGTCCCATCGAACAGCGCGATTTTAAGATCCGCGTCACGGGCTGTGCTTTCCGCACGGCGGATCCCTTCGGCCTCGATCAGGTTGCGGGTTTCGCGCAAGCCGGCGGTATCGGCAAGTATGACCGGATAGCCGCCGAGGTCGAGATGCACCTCGATCACATCGCGGGTCGTGCCCGCTTCCGCCGAAACGATGGCGACTTCACGCTGCGCAAGCGCGTTCATGAGGCTTGATTTGCCGGCATTGGGCGCGCCGATGATAGCGATGCGGATACCGCTGCGCATGCGCTCCCCGCGGCGGTTGTCATCGAGATGCAGACGGATCGTATCCCGCAGCGCCTCGATTCTGGGCTTTTGCTGGAGGGTCAGGCCGCCCGGCAGATCATCCTCGGGAAATTCGATATCCGCTTCCTGGTAGGCGAGCACGGTTGACAGCGTTTCTGCCCACTCGCTGTAAAGCTGCAGCAGCGACCCATGCGCCTGGTCGATTGCCTGCATTTTCTGCATTTCGGTTTCGGCGTCGATCAGGTCTGCGATTGCCTCCGCCTCGGTCAGGTCCATCTTGCCGTTGAAAAAGGCGCGCTTTGTGAATTCCCCCGGCTCGGCCGGCCGGCAACCGGGAATTTGGGCCAGGGCGCGCAAGATGCCTTCGATCACCGCCCGCCCGCCATGGACGTTGTATTCGACCGTGTCTTCCATGGTAAAGCTCGCGGGCGCGGGGTAGACCATCACGAGCGCGCGAAAATCCAGAGTCTTGCCGGAGTATGGGTCGGTGAGGCTGAGCATCGTCGCCTGGCGCGGCACGAAATTTTTTCGCCAGGTGAGGAGGCGGAAGGATTCAATCGCCTGGGGCCCGGAGATACGGATGACCGCAATCGCCGCGCGATAGGAGCCTGTCGATAGGGCGAAAATCGTGTCGGTCATTTTTTCTGGTCTGGGCGAAGTTCTTTTTGCTCGCCTGTCAGCACGAGCCGCTCGGCAACCCGGCCTTCCCGAAGCGCGGTGATGATTTCCTCGACGTCTTCGCGGCTGGCATAGGTGTACCAGGTTCCTTCCGGATAGACGACCAGGGTGGGGCCAAGCTCGCAGCGGTCGAGGCACCCGGCGTTGTTGACGCGCGCGTTTTCGATACCCAATTCCTTTACGCGCGCCTTCATGTAATTGCGCAGCGGTTCCGCGCCCTTCATCTTGCAGCTGCCACGCGGGTGGTCTGCAGGCCGCTCGTTCGTGCAGCAGAAAATATGCCGCGTGAAAAACATTTGGTCGTTGCTCATCGTTCCTGTCCCGTTCTAGGCTCACCCTAGGTCAAAATCATGGATAGCGGCAAGATGAATCTCCTGAAGGACGGGGCGAGCCCTTATTTGCTGCGATACCAAGAAAGCCCGGTTCACTGGATGCCATGGGGCACGGCGGCCTTTGACAAAGCCATGGCTCTCGACAAGCCCGTGTTACTGTCCATCGGTCATGGTTTATGCCGCCAGTCGCGGATCATGGCAGAAGAGAGTTTCGCGAATGAAGAAATCGCAGCGCTGATGAACCAGTCTTTCGTCTGCGTGAAGGTAGACCGCGACGCGCGTCCCGATATCGACATGCTATATCAGAAGGCACTGGAGCTTTTCGGAGAGAAAGGCGGGTGGCCGCTGACTGTGTTCCTCAGTCCAGACAAGCTTCCCTTCTGGGGAGGAACGTTTTTTCCGGCTATGCCGCGGGAAGGCCTTCCGGGGATGCGAGAAGTGTTACGGGGCGTCGCCGTCAGCTGGCAAGAACAGCGGCAGACGATAAGGGAAACCGGCGCTGCGCTCCGGGAGAAAATTAAAAAGTTGCAGGAAGGCCAAGATGGCCCCATCGTCACCCGGGCCATGCTTGATCGTATCTGTCTTTATTATCTTTCGCTCATCGACGAGGTGAATGGCGGTATCGGGGAGGCGCCGAAGTACCCTTCACTGAATATTATTTCACTTTTGTGGGATGCTTATTTGCGGACCGGCAGCGCGACGTACAAATCAGCTGTGATCCTCAGCCTTACGCGCATGTCGCAGGGGGGCATTTACGATCATCTCGGTGGCGGCTACTTCCACTGTGCGGTCGACGCGGAATGGCTGGTGCCGGATTTCGCGAAAACGCTTGGCGATAACGCGCTTTTTCTCAGCCTGCTGGCTGAAGTGTTTCGGGAGACCCAGAACCCCCTGTTCGCTCAGCGTATGCGTGAGCTGGTAGCGTGGCTAACCCGCGATATGGCGGTTAATTTTGGCGGTGACGTTGCCTTCGCGAGCAGCCTTTCGGGCGACAGCCTTACATCTGCAGGCCAAGTGGAAGAAGGTGCCTACTACATCTGGCGCGCGACTGAAATCGAAGAAGCCTTGGGTCCCGATGCTCCGCTGTTTCGCGAGGCCTATGACGTGACGCAAAGCGGGAATTGGCGTGGCTGCAACATCCTGAACCGGCTGTCGCAGGAGGCGCTTCCGGATCCTGAAAAAGAAAAGCGCCTCAATTCCTACCGAAAGCGCCTGAAGCCCTTGCGCGATCAGCGGCCGCCGCCAGAGCGCGATGACCGGATTCTGGCGGACGCCAACGGGCTTGCCATTTGCGGTCTGCTTCGCGCAAGTTTTTCGCTCGACATGCCGGAGTTTCTCTCGGTTGCCGGAAGTGCATTTCGTTTCGTCACGCAGCACATGATGAACACTGATGGGAAGCTGTTTCGGTCGTTCTGCGGCGGCAGGGCTGCGCATGCGGCAACGCTCGACGACTATGCGAATATGTGCGAAGCAGCGCTGCTTTTCTACGAAGCAACCCATAACGCCGCCTATCTGTCGCAATGCGAAGCCTGGGTCGAGATATTAATGCGAGATTATTGGGACCATAAAAGTAAAGGATTTTTCTTCACCGCTGCCACTGACCTGCCGCTGCGGACAAAGACAGGCGAAGACACCACGATGCCATCGGGCAACGGGACAATGGTCGGTGTGTTGATGCGCCTGCACTTGATAACCGGTAAGGCGAATTATTATGAATGTGCGGAAGCTACTGCGCGCGCCTTTTCAGGTCACGTCATGCAGCGGTTTTACCGGCTGCCGACATTGCTGTCGAATAGCGACTTGGTGACCCATCCTGTATCGCTGGTGATGTCGGGGCGTTCGGGCATGAACGAACTGCGCTCCGCATTGCGACGCGTGTCATTTCCGAAGCTGGTCGTGCTGGAAGTTCCGGAAGGCATGGGGTCTGCGTGGATCAATGCGGGTGGCGGAAAAACCCGACATCCGGGTGCGGCGGCAGCTTATCTTTGTGTCGGGCGGACCTGCCTGCCCCCTGTGACGACGGCGGAAGACCTGAAGCAAGTTTTGCTGGCCGAGCGATCACGCCGACGCCATGAGGCTGCGAACGACGGTTAAAGTGGCAAAACGCTTGACCGGAGGGCGCAAGAAGCTAGTCTGGTGCTGGCTTCAGGAGGGGATTGATATGAAAAAAGACGTCACGATCACGGCCCATGATGGCGGCAGCTTTAGCGCCTATGTTGCCTATCCGGAAGGAGATCTGCCGGCCGGCGCGGTTGTGGTGATCCAGGAGATTTTCGGCGTCAATGCCGTCATGCGTGGCATCTGCGACAACCTTGCCCTTGCAGGGTTCATCGCGATCTGCCCGGACCTGTTCTGGCGCCAGCAGCCGGGCGTGCAGCTGACCGATAAGAGCGAGGCGGAGTGGGCGCAGGCTTTCGCGCTTTACAAGGGCTTCGATGTTGATCATGGGATAGACGACCTGAAGGCGACACTTGCCTTCATTCGCGCGGATGAGCACAGCACCGGCAAGGCTGGCACGATCGGCTACTGCCTTGGCGGGATGCTCGCATACCTGATGTCCACCCGGTCGGATGCGGAATGCAATGTCAGCTATTACGGCGTCGGAATTCAGGACCTGCTGGGCGAAGCGGACAAGATCGGCCACCAGCTGCTGATGCATATCGCCGAAAAAGATAAATTCGTGCCGATGCCGGCCCAGCAAAAGATTCTGGCGGCGCTTAACAAGCACAAGAACGTCGAGATTAATGTCTACCCGGACGTCGACCATGCCTTTGCGCGCGAAGGCGGCGAGCACTACGACAAAGAAGCCGCACGCATGGCGAATGCCCGCACGGCAGATTTCCTTGCAACCAATCTTGCCAAGGGCCGGAGAGCATAATGTCCGAGCCCGACTTCGTTCCTGAGCAGCCGTCAGAACAGCATTTCCAGATCAGCCAGAAGGCCGCTGATACGCTGGGACGGCTGGTGGACGGAAATGGGTTGAAGGCAGAGCAGGTGCGCCTCGCGCGGCACGAGACCTTGGTTCACCAGCTGCCGGGCGCGGTAATCATCGAGCTTGTGCCGGATTTCGTGAAGGGCCAGCGTAAGGGAAAAGTGCCGCATGGCCAGGTCATGGGCAGCGAGGCGGCGGTAAAGGCGGCGGCCATCGGTCTTGCGACGGAGTCGGTGAGCGACAAGAATGTCCAGATTGAACTGATGCAGTTGCTGGATAAGGACCCCGCGCGCGGCTGGGGGATGAAACCCTTCAAGCATCCCCTGAAAGTGACGCGCAAGGAATTCTCGGTCGTCGAGGAATGCCTGAAATGCAGCGGCCGCGCGGAATATATCTGCACGGGCTGCAGCGGCACCGGCGGCGTCGGCTGCACCACCTGCGGCACGACAGGCCTGTCGCAATGCCCTGCCTGCTTTGGGTCGGGCGCCGTGCAGTCTGGAGACGGCGGGCGGATGGGTTGCCAGCGCTGCAATGCGAGCGGCCGTATCATTTGCGCGGCCTGCAACGGCGCCAAGACTGTCCGCTGCGCGGCCTGCCGCGGACTCACAAAAATCCCCTGCACGGAGTGCGACCGAAGCGGTTACTGGACGCAGACCTTCGAGATGACTTTCCATGCGGAGGCGCGCTTTAACCTCGACCGCCAGCAGATTCCCCGCGATGTGCAGGAAATTGTCGACAGGCTCGGGGTGCGTGAACTTGCAACCGAAGAGCATGCGGAGATCTTCCGCCTCGCGCAGAACCCCGAGCAAAAACTGCTGGTCATTCCGTTTATCGCCTTCCTGCCGATCGCAAACGTCGATTTTTCCATCGAGGGTAAGCAATACCCCTCTGGTGTCGCCGGACTGACAGGCTTGATCATGGGCATCGACCCGCTTCTCGACCCGATCATCAAGCCGGGCATCAATGCGTTATTCAAGCTGTCCAAGGGACCGCTGGCGACGGAAGCGCTCATTGATCAAGCCTGCAAATACCGTGTGCTGCGCCAGATCCTTTCCGGTCTTTCTCACCACTCGAAGCGTCAGGTTTATCAATCGGTGATGAAAAACTACCCACTGATCATCTCTGACCGGTTCGCAAAAGCGTCTATCAAATATGCGGATATTGCGCTGCTTGCGCTCAGCAAGGGCCCCCGGATGAAAGGACTGGTCATCGGCAGCGTCGCAGCCGCTGCAATTTATGCTGGATATTTTCTCACCCCTGCAGCGGGATTCATTGCTTCAAAGATGATAGCCCTCGGCCATGCCAAGCAGGTCATCGCAGCAGATGCGGCAGTCTGGTTGCTCGGATTTATCGCGGCGTGGCTGACGGTCAAGTACATGGCGGCGGGCGCAATGCAGCGGCTGCTGCCGGGCGAGGTGGTCGACAAAAGCGACAAAGGGCTGCCTGCCGCGGGGACACAGGGGTGGCAAGCGCTTGGCATTACCCTTTTGGCCTGGGCGGCCTGCGCATGCTTTGCGCTATCAAAGCCCGTGTGGGTTTTGGCGCTTCTCAAGCTTGTTGGCAAAGCGCCCTAAGGCTTAATCTTCGACGAATTTTCGCAACTGCAGCAGGGAGCGAACGGGAATCTTGATGCCATCCCGGTCTGCCATCGCCGCGACGGCGCGGATGGTATAGCCGCCGTGGATGCGGTCCTTTTTTTCGCTCTCGTAAACGATCCAGTCCACGATATCCGCAGGCGTCACGGCAAAGGCTTCGCCTTCCGCGACAGCAACGCCGGTCTCGTCGTTTTTGGCGCGGCGGACCAAGTACCCGGTAGCCGTCTGCTCTTCGACGAGCGCTGGCGTCATGTCGCCTTCCTGGCTCAAGGGGCCAAGCGCGAGCGAGGAGGAGCGGGGATACTGTGCCCGCAGCGCATCGAAGCGGGGCAGTGTCGCGCGCGCCTTATCAACAGCCGCGAGCATCAGGGGGTCGTTGGGATCGGGGTTTACCCAGAATTCCTTCTTCGGTTTGTCGCTGACGCGCATCGTAATTGCGTCGCGCGCGAGATAGAGCGCGACAAGCACAACGACCACGGTGAACAGGATCGCCGTGACGGACATGGCCTATTGGTTCATCAGCTTGAAGAACTCGTCGTTGTTCTTCGTGTCCTTCATTTTGTCGATGAGGAATTCCATGCTGTCTGTGGTCCCCATGGGCGACATGAGCTTGCGCAGGATCCACATCTTGGACAGCATGCCCTGCTCGACCAGCAGTTCTTCTTTCCGCGTGCCCGACTTCTGGATGTCGATCGCGGGGAAGACGCGTTTGTCGGAGAGCTTGCGGTCGAGGACGATCTCGGAGTTACCCGTGCCCTTGAATTCCTCGAAGATCACTTCGTCCATGCGAGAACCGGTATCGATCAGCGCGGTCGAGATGATGGTGAGCGAGCCGCCTTGTTCGATATTACGTGCGGCGCCGAAGAAGCGCTTGGGGCGCTGCAGGGCGTTCGCGTCGACACCGCCCGTGAGGACTTTGCCCGAAGACGGGACGACAGTGTTATAGGCGCGGCCGAGGCGCGTGATGGAATCGAGCAGGATGACGACATCGCGCTTGTGCTCAACGAGGCGTTTGGCCTTTTCCAGCACCATTTCGGCGACCTGGACGTGACGCGCCGCCGGTTCGTCGAAGGTCGAGGAAATGACCTCGCCTTTTACGGAGCGTGCCATGTCAGTCACTTCCTCGGGACGTTCATCGATAAGGAGGACGATTAGGTACGCGCCCGGGTGATTGGTTTCGATCGAATGCGCGATATTCTGCATCATGACCGTTTTACCGGTACGCGGCGGCGCGACGATCAACGCGCGCTGACCGAAGCCGAGCGGCGAGACAAGCTCGATCACGCGCTGCAGCTGCACGGCCGCGTTCTTGTTGGTACGGGTTTCTTTCTTGACGCCGCCGCCCTTGTCGGTCGGATCATCGAGCTCCAGCTTGATCTTGCGGTCTGGATAGAGCGGCGTCAGGTTGTCGAAGTTGATGCGGTGGCGGATCGCCTCCGGGCTTTCGAAGTTGATCTGGTTTACGCGCAGCAGCGCGAAGTAACGCTCGTTATCCTTCGGCGCGCGGATTTCGCCTTCGACGGTATCGCCAGTGCGGAGGCCAAAGCGCTTGATCTGGGAGGGGGAAACGTAAATGTCGTCGGGACCGGGCAGGTAGTTTTCTTCGGGGCTGCGCAGGAAGCCGAAGCCGTCCTGCAGCACTTCGAGCACGCCCGCGCCCAGAATTGGAACGTCTTGCTCGGCGAGGCGCTTCAGGATCGCGAACATCATTTCCTGCTTGCGCATCGCGGAAGCATTTTCGAGCTGGAGGCCTTCGGCATAGGCGAGCAGATCGGCCGGAGATTTGGTTTTCAGCTCATGCAGGTCCATGACCTTGGCGTTCGGATCGCGCCGCGCTGCTGCTGCTTCTTCTTCCGGGGTGACGTCCGATTGGGGGCCCTGATGGGGGAAATCGTCGCCGTTATTGCCGTGTGTGCCGCCGTGCTGATGGCCGCCGCCGCGATGGCCGCCGGAATGTCTGGTGCGTTTTACCACTTGTCTTGCTCTTTCGTGCTTCTGGTCTGAAAGGTCTTGTTGCGATGAGGGAAGGCTGTATTTCGCGCGATGCTGGGAATTCTTGAATTGCGCGCCCGGCGATAATCCTGCGGCGACCGCCCTTTGATTTAAGGCTTGATGATGTCTTTTTTACCAAAGAAGCGCTTAGCTGTCAACGTTAAAGTATTAGGTAAATAAATTGCCATAATCCTAGAATGGCTTCACGATGACAAAAATCACGATCGCAATCATCAGCAACGTCGGGATTTCATTTACCCGGCGATAGAATTTGTGGCCATGCCGGTTGGCATCGCGCAGGAAAGCCTTGCGCCAACGGGACAGGGCGTGATGGAAGCCGATCAGCAGGATGACGCAAGTGATCTTGGCATGCATCCAGGGCATTTTCAGCAGGTCGTCATTGGCCCAGAGCATAAGGCCGCCAAAAATAAGGGCTGCGATCATCGCGGGGTTCATGATCATGCGCAGCAGTTTGCGCTCCATGATCTTGAGCGTCTCGGACAGCTCAGATCCTTTCACCGCTTCCGCGTGATAGACGAAAAGCCGCGGCAGGTAGAGCAGCCCTGCCATCCAGGAAATCACCACTATCACGTGCAGGGCTTTTACAACGTCGTAATGTGCGAGGATGAATTCCTTCACGCCGCCTCCCTGCAACCGCATTTGGAGAAGCGCGTGCCACAGGGGCGCGGCTGCGCCTTGCCCTGCAATGCGTTTATAACCAGATCGGCCAGCCCGTTGATGAATGCGGGGTGGGTAGAAACAGTCGGCACCCGGCCGTAATAGGGCACGCCGAGATGTTCGGCTTCTTTCCTGAACTCCTCGTCCAGTTCGACCAGCGTCTCCACATGCTCCGAGACGAACGCATGCGGGTAGATCAACACGCCAACTTTATCCTTCGCGGCGCGCGCGATTTCCTCCCGGACCGAAGGGCCAATCCATTTCAGCGGGCCGATGCGGCTTTGATAGCAGATTGCCCACTCACCTTGCGTGAGGCCAAGCCGCGCCGCAATCGCCGCGGCATTCTGTTCGCAATGGAACTGGTAGGGATCACCTTTCGCGATGACTTTTTCGGGCAATCCGTGCGCGGAAAACAGGATGCGCGTATTTGCCGGCGCTTGTTGGCGGGCCGAGCTGATCAATTGGGCAGATGCTTCGATGAAGCCAGCATCCAGCGGGTAGCAGGGAATGCGGCGAATATCGATGTCGTCCCAGCGCCGGTGCAGGTCCCCGTCGGCGGCCTGGACTTCGCGCCAGAAATTTTCGAAGGAAGATTTCGTCGTTGTCGTCGAGTATTCAGGATACAGCGGCAGCATGACGAGGCGATCCGGCTGGTAGGATTCCAGTGCATCCACCGTATCCGCCGCTGTCGGTTCCCAATAACGCATGGAGACGAAAACCTGGACACGATCACCGACATTCGGCATACGTGCGTCGAGAGCGGCCTCCAGCGCCATCGCTTGCGCCTGTGTGTTTTGCAGCAGGGGCGATTTATAACCCAAGCGTCCATACGCCTCGAGCGCCGCGCCCTCCCCGCGTGTGCGTGATATGTATTTTGCGATAAGGTAGCGTATCGGCAATGGCGCGCCGACGATGTTTTTGTC
Organism: Patescibacteria group bacterium; assembly: GCA_035626855.1. GTDB lineage: Bacteria > Pseudomonadota > Alphaproteobacteria > Micavibrionales > UBA2020 > JAPWJZ01. The sequence goes on along the minus strand of DASPMW010000191.1, from coordinate 25,110 downwards.
CATGAAAAAATTGAACAGGAAGGGCTTGATATCAGCGCGTTGCAGCGGCCCGCCGAGATTGAACAGCACGACAGCCGTTTTCATGCCGCGTGGCTCCGGATAATTTGCGCCAGCTGGGCGACATGGTCCGGCGGTGTTTCCTTGATGACGCCGTGCCCGAGGTTGAAGATGAACGCTTGTCCTTTCATCGCTTCAAGAATATTTCGCGCAGCCGTTTCCAGCGCCTTGCCGCCGGTCAGCAGGGCGACTGGATCGAGATTTCCCTGCAGACAGGCGCTTCCCAGTTCCTTGCGCGCCCAATCGAGCGGCACTTGCGTATCGAGCCCCAACCCGTCCACTCCCGTCTGTGCAGCGTAACGCGGATAAAGGGCGCCGGCGCCGCGCGGGAACCCGATCATCGGGATATCGGGGCAGCGCCTTTTGAACATGCTTCGGATTAATTGCGAGGGACGAATGACCCAGCGCGTAAAATAAGGCTCAGGCACCAGACCTGCCCAGCTGTCGAACAACTGCACGGCGTCTGCGCCCGCTTCGGCCTGCGCAACGAGGTAATCCACCGTCGCTTCGATGATCTTCGCGATCAATTGATCGAAGGCATCAGGGTTGGCATAGGCAAAGGATTTCGCGCGAATGAATTCGCCGCCGCCCTGCCCTTCCACCATGTAGCAGGCGACGGTCCATGGCGCGCCGGCGAAGCCGATCAGGGCTTTGTCGCTCCTGAGCTCTTTCCGCACGCGGCGCAGGGTTTCGCAGACTGGGGCGAGCTTTTCAGCATCGTAACGCAAGGTCTTGACGGTCAGGTTCCCGAGCCGCGGCCCCTCGCCCTCCACGAAGGATAGGGACTGACCAAGCGCATAGGGGATAACCAGAATATCGGAGAAGAGGATCGCGGCATCCATGTCAAAGCGCCGGATCGGCTGGAGAGTAACTTCCGCGGCAAGTTCGGGATTGAAGCACAGATCGAGGAATGATCCGGCGCGCGCGCGAAGCGCACGATATTCCGGGAGATAGCGCCCCGCCTGCCGCATCAGCCAGAACGGCGCAGTCGGTTGTGCCTGGCCCCGCAATGCGGCCATAAAGGGCTTGCTGATAGCATCTTGCTTTTGTGGAACCAGAGTCATGCGTTACCTGTTTGGATCCCAAATATATATAAGTATTAGAATCTTTGAGTAGTAGTTTGTTGAGCGGTGAGTGGCGGGGATAAGTTTTCGCTCCCCGTGTTATACAGGCGGCTGATCTTCTCTCTTCGCCGTGCTGCTGAAGATCCATGTGGAAATTGCGTGCATCGCCTTGGATTCATAGGGTACCGCCAAATTGTGGATAACGGGGGTAACAGGCTATACGGGAAATGAATGTTATCCACGTTTTCCTATTCCAGAGTCCGTGCCGCGAGTCATTTGTTAAGTGCTTGTTTCGACTCTGCTAGTTTTCCCGCCGCCAAACTACCCACGGCTTTGCACGCAAGGTTATCCTGAGGTTTATCCACATCCTGCGCACGTCAAAACGGCTTTTCACCCCTGTAAAATCTGCGCTAGGATGAAACGCGCAATAAGCAAAGGCCGTGAAATGACCGAAGACTGGCAGAAACTGGATGCGGAAAAGGCGGCGCGGGCCTTAAGCGAGATCAATCCGCAACTGGAGCCGGTGCCCTTTTCGATGGAGAGCACAACGGTCCGCAGCCAGAAGCTTTCTTTTTACAAGGGATACGAGCTTCTCGAGCTCACCGATCTGTCGGCCGTGCCCGGCGCCCGCAAATATGCGATTTACAAGCCCGGCGACGTGAATGTTGTCGACTGGACCAATCAGGCCATTTACGAGACCAACGAGAAAGCGCCCATCACGCTCGACGGGAACAACGTCGTTTCCTACGTGAAGTTTTTCTTCAACTATGTGCGTGGCCGCCACGGGCGGTTCCTGATCATCGAAACCATCGACGACATCCGCTGGCAGGTGGAGCCGCCGCTGCAGGGCCGCAAGGTGATGCAGGAGATGCTGCAACCGGTGACGCTGGTGTCGCAGGATTCGGATGGCACTTATAATCTGCTCGCCTTCATGGTTTTCAAGGACAGCCTGTTCCGCACGAAGGTGCATGTGAAGAAAGACGGGCTTGTTAGCATGTCGGATGAAGAATTGAAAATCGAAGGCATGCCGGTCTTGCAAGACGCGGCGGCTTAAGAAGCCATGCCCGCGCTTCTGAAGGAACCGGCGGCGCGCGAAAAGAAACCCGAACTTTCCGACCTTCCTCCCGGCATCCTGCGGCAGATCGAAGTGCTGTGCGGCGCGAAAATTGCGAGTTCGGACATCGCCTATGGCGGGCTTTCGTCCTCCGCCGGCTTTATTATGACGCTGCAATCTGGCCGCCGCATTTTTGCCAAGGGCACGCACCCGGCCGAGACCGCCCATGGCGCGGCCAATCTTGCGCAGGAAATAACGGCATACCAGACAGTGGAGGCGCTGCGGGAGGTATCGCCACCTTATATCGGCGTCGTTTCAGACGGCCAAGAAGACGGCTGGATGCTCGGCCTCTGGGAATATGTCGATCATGAACCCAAACTTTTGTCGCTGCCGCGCCTGATGGAAGCCGTCCGCAGGTGGCAGGCTTTTGACGGCGCAGCGCATGTCCTCCCCGCCGTGCGTGACCAGGTTTATTTGTCCCAGTTTTTCGCGGTGGAGAAGAAGTGGCAGCGGTTAAAAAATGATGTCATCATCCGCAAAAAGTTTTGCGGCATTTTCTCTGAGCCGTGGCAGGCAGAGTCGTGGCTGGGCAGAAACATTGATGCCTTGGTCGAGTGGCAGATACGCGCTTCGCGGCTGAATGAACCGGCTGGTCTTATTCATGGCGACTTGCGGTCTGACAACTTTCTGTTTACGGCCGACCGGGCCTATGCCGTCGACTGGCCCAATGCCTGTTACGGCCCGCTAGTATTTGATCAGATGTTTTTATTTTCAAACCTCGAAGGCGAAGGTCACGGGCTGATCGAGGACCTGATGTCCCTGTTCGGCGGGTATATAACCGACGACGCAGTTGCCATGCTTGCAGCACTCTCAGGATACTTTGGGGATCAGGCCTATCGGGATGTCCCCGAGCGCATGCCGCGCCTGCGCTGGATGCAGAAATCCATGTTGCTGGCACAGCTTAAGTGCTTGTCAAGATTAGGCATAATCGAATCAATTCCGAGAATGACAGACGAAAATCAACAAATTTAGGCCATTTTCAGCAAGATTATTCTTATTCTGTGGTTCTTTTGCGGCAAAAAACGCGTTTTTCTTTCCGTAATCACCTAATATTGCTGCTATTTCGACTTCGTAAAAGGAGTTTTTAACCATCTACCCCCCATGATGAAGGTGAGGGAAGTTGAGCTGTTTGCTTGATGCGGAAAACAGGCTGGGGAGCCCGTTTTTCAAAGATGGTGTGTAGAGACAAAAATATAAAGGGTGAGTGAGCATGGGCAAAGATGCCGGCAAGGACGACGCGTCCCCGACGATGAAACCCAAGACGGATGGGTTCCGCCAGACGGCGAAGCGTCTGCGCGAGAAAGAAACCCGCCTCAGCAACCGTGCGGCGCTCGACTGGCGCATGGATCATTCCCGGGTCTGCGAAATGAACGGCTCGGCGGCCGAAGTGGTTCCCGTTGAATCCCTGCTCGAGACGCTGAAGAAAAGCCGCACGGGCGAAAGCCTGATTGCAGATGCCAACCCCGCCACACTGTCCATTATATATGACAGGCAGTCGCCTGCTTCGCAGTTCTATGTGCGCGGCGAGCAGCGCATCATCACGCTGAACCCCTACCGCATGACGGGCGACCTGCTGAACCTGCTGGTGCGCGAATTGCGCCGCGCGGGCCAGCATAAGAACGGCGCGCTTGTGAACCCCTTGAGCTTCGAGCCTGATGAGGCAATCCTGGTGAACCGCGCGCAGCAAGCCGATGTGCTGATGGTTTCCGTGAAGGTTGCATGGGAATTGCGCCTGGCGGGTGAGTCCGAAGCCTGGGATTTCATCTCGGCGACACCGCTCGCCGATGTCAGCCGGATTTTCGAGCTGAAGGCGCAGACCGATTTCCGCACCCTCAATAATGGCGAGGCGAGCCGCGCTGCCTACGACAAGTTTTTCGAAGACAGCCGCACCAAGCTGCACGACAAGCGCATCATCCACCAGATGCTGCTGGACGAGCATGGTTACATGAAGGCCGGCATGAAGCGGCCGAAGGTCGGCATGGAGCTGTTCAAGAAGCTCGGCGAGATGCCGAACGGCCGTAACTACCTGAGCATGAAGTCGCAGCGTCAGCCGACAGACCTTTGCTATGCAACGGTCGAAGACCGCTCCAACGCGAATTTCCTCTGGTTCATCAAGTTCGAGCGCTCCTTCCAGGAGAAGGAACTTCAGATGGTCCAGGAATCGGTCAAGCTGTCCGCAGAAGTCGTTGACTTCAAAAAATGGCCCGGCCGCGCCAAACGCACCCCGCAACCAGAGCGGAGTCACTGATACGTCTTTTGCCGCAACTATTCCGGCGGCGCATGAAGGAACTAAGATGCTGAGCGGAACTGGCGATAAACGCATTCGCGTTCGCCTCTTCACCATCGTTGATGGCGAGCCGTATCTTGCCCCGGTCGAAGAGCGGGAGCGCGCATTTGTGGGTTACATCCGCAATCTCGTCAAAATCCTGGAGCAGAGCCCGCTGGGCCGCATGCTCGTGCGCTCGGCGATGCTTCACCATGTTTCTGTCGGCCTCGACCCTATGCTAGAGGCGCATGCGAGTTTTTTCTATCCCGGCCAAAATCATTTTGATCTCGGCTACCAGCCCGAACTGCTTCAGAAGTCCGAGAAGGGTGTGGCCCGCTACCTCGTCTCTTTCATTGGCTCCCTGCGGCGCGCTTGGCACCATCACAGCGGCCGCGGGCCGGATGTCGCGCTGGCCCCGGATGACTTCCTGAAAGTGTGCCGCTGCGAAGAAGCCGATATCGAAGCCGTCATCCATCTTGTTGCCTGGGAACTGCGGTCGGGCGGCGCCTCTTTCCTGTGGCGGCATCTGCTGTCGGGGCCCAACGGAGATGTCTCGGTTGTCTTCGAGCGCGCGATGGACGCGGACCCCAGTCACCAGTTTGACGGCGAGGCCCTTAAGGCCGCGTTCAACCAGTGGTTCGCCGAGCGCGAGCGTATCAATGCCTGCGATCACTTCGCGCTGGAGATGATCGACCTTGCGCTGGTCCAGAACGGCATGTCGGGCGGCGTCGGCATTGCCCGTTTGCGTGAAGGCATGATCGAGGGCATTGGCGTCATGCCGGGCGGCCAGAACTATCTTGCCGGCATGCCGTTTAACAGCACTTGGTATAATGGGCTGGATGATGAGTTCAACCGGGTCCATTTACGGCATATCAAGCAGGATATCCGTTCCTTCCTCCAGGCGCAGGACTCGCGCCGATAGCGCCCCCTAGAATCATTTGACATAACGGTATTCCTTGTGTAGCCTGCTGGGAGTTAAAAACAGCAAGAACACGAGGGTGAAGACATGGCTGACAATGAAAAAACCGCAGGCAAGGAATTTTTCGACGCTGACAAGCCGTCCAAACTGAAGACGGCTTTCCAGTATTTCGGCGCCGCATGGGCGACAGTAACCGGCGATGGCACGAATTACGGCTGGGAAGCGACGGGCAATGCCTATGACTACGTCAAAACCGCGCTTGGCGCGCAGGGGATCGGGCTGAAGAAGAAGCCTGGCTAATTATCAGGAGTACACCACGGAAAAAAATGGGCGGGGCCTACTGCAGATCAAGCAGGTGGGCCTCGCCTTTTTTCGTGAGCCAGGAGCGCGCCATTTCCATTGCCCGGTCCTTTTCGCGGCGGGTCAGCTGCGTATAGATATTGTCACGCGATTCCATGGCGCTCTTTTTCTCCGGGCCATCCGCATAATGTACGATTGCGATGTGAAGCCACATCAGTGCCGTAACGGGATCCGCAGCGGGTACGCCTTCGCCCGTGTAGTACATGGTGCCAAGATGGTGCTGCGCGAGCGGCCGGTTTGCCTCGGCCGCCTTGTTCAAAAGATCGAAAGCTTTTAACTGGTCCGCCTTCACGCCCTGGCCAAGGCGGTACATGATGCCCATGAGCTCTTCCGCGCCGTGGTGACCGCCTTCGGAGAGGGGCTTGAGGTTCTTGGCGACGTCATCGAACTTACCTTCCTTGTACATTTCCATGATCTTGTCGTAGTTGACCTTGCGCTCCGTCGCGACGATGGTCGAGGGATCTTGGCCGGTTTCCTTGGCGACTTCCTGCGCTTGTTCCTGCGACAACAAAAGCCCCTTCGGCAGGTTGTTATACTCATCCGTCGAGGGCAGCTGGTCTCCCTTGCCTTCCATATCGAAAATTTCCGGCGCCTGCGCCGACGCGGTCGTGGCACTAAACAGCAAAAGCGCGGCAAAAATTTTGGCAAGACGCATGTGGAAGCCCCCGAAAAACCCGTCCCTATTATATAGGGCCTTCAAATAAAAGTAAAAGTCGCTTATTCCCGCTGCAGCACCAGAGCCGCCCAATCGCCATCCGGTATAACCGTCTTCAATTTCAGGCCGGCAATTTCCTGCGCGGTGACGACCTCCTGTTGCTGGCGGCGCAGCAGGCCCGACAGGACGGCATAGCCACCCGGCTTCAGGGCGTTGTAAAGATCGCCGGCCATTGCGATCAGCGGCCCCGCGAGGATATTGGCCGCTACAAGGTCATACGGGCTGTTCTGGATAGACAGCGGCGTTTTGTAGCCATCCCCCGCGGCGGCCTGCAGCGTAACCCCGTTCATGACGGCATGGCGCTCGGTGACAATCACGGATTCCGGATCGATATCGATGGCGGTCAGTTTCGCGCCCGGCCAGATTTTCATGATCGCAATAGCGAGAATTCCCGAGCCGCAGCCCATATCCAGCGCATTCCGGACACTGTGCTGGCGGGCGATATCCTCGAAGGCAACTATGCATGACCTTGTCGTTTCATGCTCTCCGGAGCCGAAGGCCGTGGCAGCATCGATCTGAAGGGGCGTCAGGTGTGCCGGTTTATCGCCTTCATAATGCGAGCCGTAAACAAAGAAGCGGCCAATCGTGACGGGCGGAAAGTTGTCGTGGACGTGGCGCAGCCAGTCCTTTTCGGGCAGGCGCTCGGCGGCGACATCTTTTCGGGAAATGACGCCGGGCAGCGTAGCGTCGATACTGGCGTAAATAGCGTCCAAATCAGGTGCCCCATAGGCAGTCAGGGATATCGTCCAGTCGTCTCCGTCCGTCGCATCGCGATTATGGAGCGAAACGGCGGCGACAAGGTTTTCAAGCGCGTCGCCGAGCCGTTGCGCCTCATCCCCCGTCAGGCCCCGCGTGAAGCCGAGCGAGACCTTATAAAGGGCGTGGGGAATTTTATCGTCGGTCTGCGGCTGGCCCATGATCATCTTTCGCAAAGCACTATGGAATAAGCGTTTTTATCATTCTTGATATTGCATTATTTGTCCACCATATTAGTCAAACAGTTGTTTTCAGGGGATTTTTAATATGTCCGCGCAGCCCGTCATTGCAGGTTATGTCCGCTCTCCGTTTCACTTCGCCGCCAAGGGGGAGCTGGCAGGCGTCCGCCCCGACGACCTCGCCGCCGCTGTTGTCAGCGAGCTCGTCAAACGAACGGGTGTTCCTGTGGAGGACCTGGAGGACCTGATCCTGGGCTGCGCCTTTCCGGAGGGCGAACAGGGCTTTAACGTCGCGCGCCTCGTGGTCAATATCGCTAACCTGCCGCTCGGCATGGGGGGCGTGACGGTCAACCGCTTCTGCGGCTCGTCGATGCAGTCCATCCACCAGGCCGCCGGCGCGATTTCCGCCGGCGCTGGCAACGCCTTTATCTGTGCTGGCGTTGAATCGATGTCGCGCATCCCGATGGGCGGGTTCAACCCCCTGCCCAACCCTGCGCTTGTGAAGACCTTTCCGCAGGCCTATATCGCTATGGGCGAGACGGCGGAGAACTTGGCGCGCAAATACAGCATCCCGCGCGCAGACCAGGAAAAATACGCGCTCGCATCGCATCACAAAGCCGTGCTGGCCCGCGAAGCCGGTCGCACCAAGGACGAGTTGGTTGGCATCAACACCGCCGATGGCCGGACAGTCTCGCAAGACGGCTGCATTCGCGCGGAGACGACGCTTGAAGGCCTTGCCGGCCTGAAGCCTGCCTTCGACGCATCCGGAACGGTGACTGCAGGGACGTCTTCTCCCCTCACGGATGGCGCCTCTGCCACGCTTGTTTGCTCGGAGCAATTTGCAAAGGACCGCGGCCTGAAAATTCTCGCCAGGATTCGCGCAACGGCGGTCTCCGGCTGTGCGCCCGAAATCATGGGCATCGGCCCGGTTGAAGCGTCGAAAAAAGCGATGCAGCGGGCCGGCATCACCATCCGCGACATCGGCATTATCGAACTCAATGAAGCCTTCGCCGTCCAGGCGTTGTCAGTGCTGAACGAGCTGGGCGCCGATTACAACACGGTAAACCTCGATGGCGGCGCGATTGCGCTGGGTCATCCGTTGGGCGCCTCGGGCGCGCGCGTGACGGGCAAGGCGGCCACCCTTCTCCAGCGCGAGAAAAAGCAGTGGGGACTTGCCACCATGTGCATCGGCGGCGGCCAGGGCATCGCAACGGTGCTGGAAGCGGCTTGATGCCCGCAGCATTCGACCAGTTTCCCAAAGTCGACCTGCATGTGCATCTCGAGGGCACGATCACGCCCCGTATGGCGCGTGTCATCGCGGACCGCAACAATGTCGTTTTATCTCCCGCGCTGGTCGGGGACGGCGCGCATTTCCATTGGCCCTCCGCCGCAACGCCGCAGGAAAACCTCGTCAGCTTCTTGAAGGCCTATGACGAAGCAACCGCCGTGATGAAACGGGCGGAAGATTATGCCGACATCACTTACGACTATCTTTCCCGGTCCGCGGCGGAAGGATGCATCTACGCAGAATTGACAATTTCGGCCGACCACGGCGCGATGGTCGGACTTTCCTATCTCGATATGCTGGATGCCATCGCGGCGGGCTATGCGCGCGCGAAGGAGGAAACCGGCATCGAGGTGCGCATGATTTCCTCCTGCGTGCGCCACTACGGCCCGGCCGCCGCGATGAAGGTCGCGGAACTCACGCGCGCGCACCCGCATCCGCTGGTCACTGCATTCGGCATGGCGGGCGATGAAAATGCGCATGCGATCGCCGACTTCGCCCCCGCCTTCGACGCCAGCGGCCTCGCACATCGCACAGCGCATGCCGGCGAGGCATCCGGTGCCGAAACGGTGCGGCAGGCGCGGGAAATACTTGGCATACGCCGCTTCGGCCATATGGTGCGCGCAATTGAAGATCCGACCGTCATGGATGAACAGGTGAAGATTGCTGCTGTGCCGGAGGTCTGCGTTTCCAGCAATCTTGCGCTCAAGGTCTTCCCGGATTACGCCGCGCACCCCTTGCGAAAATTTTTCGATGCCGGTCTCAAGGTGACACTCGGCTCTGATGACCCGAGCTTCTTTGGCACAAGCATCGGCCGCGAATATGAAATTGCGCGCGACCACTTTGGATTCAGCGTGGCGGAGTTGCTGCAAATCACGCGCAATGCGATCGAAGAATCCTTCGCGGACGCCGGCACGCGTCAGCGGCTCTTGGAAAAAATAGCTGCCTACGCCGCCTGATTACATATCATCGCCTCAAGCCGTCTCGACATCATGCCTGCTTTGCGCGAACATGGGTGATCGGTTTTCACCTCAGGAGGAAGCAATGCGCAAGAATTCGGACATCGCGGCGGGCAAGGTCGGCAAGTTCGTCATCGGCCTGGGCTTTATCGCAGCTGCGCTCAGCCCCGTCGCGGGCGCTGTTCTCGGGGGGTGGTCGACAGGCGCCGCCGTTCTTGCAAGCTGGGGTTTGGGCGCCGCCGCGCCGCTCGCGGCAGCGGGTGCCTTTGGCGGGATGCTGCTTGGTTTCGCCGCGATGCCATTCGTTGCGATCGGATCCGTCGCGCTCGGCGGCCTCGCTGCGATAACGACAAAGGCTGTGGGCTCCACCATCGAATGGATGTTCAGTGGCGGAAAGGATCCTGCAGCGGTTCCGGCCACCGACGTGCAGCGTCAGGTGCAGATCGATCCGGCCGGATCGAAGCTCAACAAACTGAAACTGCGCGGCACTTTCGATACTGCGCTCCTGCGCAGGATTGTGGAGACCCGGCCGGCACCGCAGCTGAAAATGCTGCCGCGCCCGTCCTTCTGATCACGTTCTTACAGATTAAAGCCCGGTTTTTTCCGAGGCGGGGGAAGACTGTCATTCGCGGGCCGGGAACTGGCTGGCGGCGAAATTTGCCTCGGCTGCGCGCTGTCGTCTGCGACCTTTTTATCTATGACCGCAATCGCTTCATCGAGCGTGAGGATACCCGTCGCGCGTATCGCGGTCTTATCCAGTCTATGCACAAGAATTTTATATTCAGCCGTCCCGTAATTGTTCGTGCCCCCTGAAACGATTTTAAATGCGGGCGACAGGCGGCGTACGTCCTCCCGTGCTTCTGCGGCGGCTGCGTAAAATTCCGCAACGGAGGTTTTGCCCGGATCGCGTATGGCGGATTTCGCGGTCACCGCCTTGTGAAAGTCCGATGACAGCTTTGCGGTTATTTTGAGCAGGATGAGTTGGATGTCGAGGCTCGCTTCAATACGCTGCACACGCGTATCGGACTTGGCGAGCAGATTTTTAAGGAGTCCGCGCCCCGTCGCTTTGAGTGCCGGATAGCTCGCAGCCGTCACAGCTGCGAGGGTGCCGAAGCCGGCGGTAAACAGCAGGTCCGCCGCCACGCCGACGACCGCGCCTTTGCCGAGGCTGCGCAAGTAGGATTTCGCAACCGCGCCGCGTGGCCGGTTGTATTTCTGCAGGACCTCGTCGAGTTCCTGTTTCTGCCTTTTATCCATCGCAGGCCGCTCCCGTGGGTTACGGGATTATGTGTAACGACGGGACGCTACGGCGTCAACTCTCAGGATTGGAAGGACCGTTTGAGGCCGGCTTTGCCCTTCAGCGATTTTTCGACGAGCTGCACGATCTGCTGGCCGACTACGCTGTCGACGCCAAGCAGGGCTTCCTTGGCCGAATTGAATCCCTTGATTGCGGCAAACTGCGTGTTGGATCGCAAATTGCCTTTCAGATCCGGGCCTGACTTGCGGGCGCGGCTGTTAAACGCGTTTTCGCTGCTGCGCAGAGTCTCGGCAGCGGCGATAAAACCGGCATAAGCCTCATGCGCTTCCGGGCCGGTCGCAGCCAGTTTCTGCTGGTAGCCGGTAAGCGCAAGGTTTCCGAAGGCGCCGGTCGCGTGGCCCTTGTACTCGGAGAGGTCATCTATGCCGCGTAGCAGCACCATGGTAAACCTGCTTGCCCTTTCACCCGTATTAGGGTAATTTCCTTAATGCTCATTATAGCCGAAGATATAGGCTTGTCGCGGAAAAAGTTAATGGCCGCGCTTCAACTTTTCTAAGTGCCGGAAATGAATAAGAAATTTGACGTCATAGTGATCGGTGGTGGCCATGCCGGCTGTGAGGCGGCGGCGGCGTCCGCCCGCATGGGCGCAAAGACCTTATTACTGACCCACAAGATCGATTCTGTCGGGGTCATGTCCTGTAACCCTGCTATCGGCGGTCTGGGCAAGGGACACCTAGTGCGGGAAATTGACGCGCTTGACGGCCTGATGGCCAAGGTCATCGATCAGGCAGGCATCCAGTTTCGCATCCTGAACGCAAGCAAAGGGCCCGCGGTACGCGGCCCACGCGCGCAGGCGGACCGCAAGCTCTATCGCGAAAACATGCAGGCGATACTGCGCGATTACCCCAATCTCAGCATGTATGGCGATGGCGCCGAAGAAATTCTCACCGACGCGCATGGGAAGGTCTCGGGGGTCGTAAGCGCCGATGGCACAAGGTTTTCCTGCGCAGCCTTGGTGATCACCACCGGCACGTTCCTGCGTGGCATCGTTCACCGGGGACGCAGCCAGCACGCGGCCGGCCGCATTGGGGAGGCGCCCTCCGTCGGTCTCGCGCTCTCGCTGGAAAAACTGAACATGCCGATGGGCCGCCTCAAAACCGGAACGCCGGCAAGGCTCGATGGGCGTACCATCAAGTGGAACATGCTTGAAGAGCAGCCCGGAGATAACCCGCCCACGCCCTTTTCCTTCATGAACACCGCGGTTACGGTGCCGCAGATTTCCTGCTTCATTACTTATACCAACGAAGACACGCATAAGGTCATCCGCGACAATATCCACGAAGCGCCGATGTATTCAGGACAGATCAAATCGTCCGGCCCACGCTATTGCCCGTCGATCGAGGACAAGGTTGTGCGCTTCGCCGACAAGGAGCGTCACCAGATCTTCCTTGAGCCGGAAGGCCTAGACGACCCCACCGTCTATCCCAACGGCATCTCGACCTCCATGTCGGAGGAAGTACAGGATGCGATGATCCGGACGATCCCCGGTCTAGAGGATGTTAAGATCCTCGTCCCAGGCTATGCGATTGAATATGATTACGTTGACCCCCGTGCCCTGAAGCGGACTCTGGAAACCCACGCGCAACCCGGGCTTTTCCTGGCGGGCCAGATCAATGGCACGACCGGCTACGAGGAGGCCGGGGCGCAAGGCCTGATCGCCGGCATAAACGCCGCGCTGCTTGCTGCTGGCGGGAGATCCGAGTTCGTTCTGGATCGCGCCGATGGCTATATCGGCGTGATGATCGACGATCTGGTCACGCAAGGCGTCAGCGAGCCCTATCGTATGTTCACCTCCCGCGCCGAGTATCGTCTGCTCCTGCGCGCCGATAACGCCGACCAGCGCCTTACTCCCGCAGGTATCTCGATCGGCTGTGTCGGAGCAGGCCGCGCGGCAGCCTTCGAGGACAAGCACCGCCAACTTTCAGAAGCGCGTGAGCTTGTGAATAGCCTGACCGCCCTGCCCGTCGAGTTGGAGCGCTGGGGCTTTAAAGTGAACCAGGACGGCACGCGGCGCTCGGTCCATGACCTGATGCGCTATCCCGACATTTCGATTGAGGCCCTTAAAGGCCAGTGGCCGCAGCTTGCCAATATCGCCCCCGCCATCGTGGAGCAGGTCGAGATCGATGCCCGCTATGCCGGTTACATCCAGCGGCAGGAGGCGGATATCAAGGCCTTCCGGCGTGATGAGGCGCTGGAACTGCCGAAGGATCTGGACTATAGCGCGGTCGGCAGCCTCTCGAACGAGATGCGCGTCAAGCTTGGCAACCACAAACCTGACACCTTGGGTGCTGCGGCCCGGATCCCGGGCGTTACGCCGGCGGCGCTGGTTGCCCTCCTCCGTTACATCAAGCGCAAGCCCGAGCCCGAGACCAAGGTTGCCTGATCCTATGCAGTCCACTTTTGAGCGTCATGGCTTTTTTGTTTCACGTGAAACGCTGGACAAGCTCGAGACCTATGACGCCCTGCTTCGCAAATGGCAGAAGGCCATTAACCTCGTGGGACCGACCACGCTGGACGTCGCGGCCGAGCGGCACTTCTATGATAGCGCCCAGGTCTTTCGCTACATTCCCGATATTGACGTGACGCTGGCGGATCTCGGCTCCGGCGCGGGGTTCCCCGGCCTGGTTCTGGCCATGCTCGGCGTCAGGGATGTGCATCTGGTCGAGTCCGATATCCGCAAGGCCACCTTCCTTCGGGAAGTTTCACGTGAAACATCCACGCCGGTTACGGTTCACGACCGACGTATTGAGGAGACTGCGATACCCAATGTCTCCGTGGTGACGGCCCGGGCTTTGGCGCCCCTAAAGGATCTTATCGGACACCTCGCGCGCCTGCAGACATTGGGACACCCGATCTACGGAGTTTTCGCCAAGGGCCTCCAGCATGGGGAGGAGATTGATCAGGCGCGTAAGGAGTGGGACTTTGACTTGGAAGTATTTGCCAGCGAATCCGACATGGCAGGCAAACTCCTGCGCGTGAAAAACGTGGTTAAAAGGGCGGCGTGACTGTTTCACGTGAAACGCAACTTAATTTGCCTTGCGGTTGCGCGAATCCGGGCGTAGAAAAAGAGTTATGCAGGCCCTCCCCCAAAATGATGTCAGCGCACCCGTAACGGACGGCGGTATCGCCTCCGCCACCCGGTTTATCAGTATTTCCAACCAGAAAGGCGGGGTTGGCAAAACAACGACCACCGTTAACCTCGCGACGGCCCTAGCAGCGGTTGGCAAGAAGGTTCTGGTTGTCGACCTCGATCCGCAGGGTAATGCCTCCACCGGCTTTGGCGTCGACCGAGCTGATCGTGTCAACGGCACCTATGAGGTACTTTTTGGCGATTGCGGGATCGATGAGGCGGTTTTAGGTACTAAAGTACCAAATCTTTACATAATCTCCTCCTCGATTCACCTGTCAGGGGCTGAGATCGAATTAGTGGATACCAAGCGGCGTGAATATCGGCTGAAGGATGCTTTGGCTGTCGCGACCCAGAAATTTGATTATGTCATGTTTGACTGCCCGCCTTCCCTGAACCTCCTCACGCTGAATGCGCTGGTCGCGTCCAACGGGGTGCTCGTGCCGCTGCAATGCGAGTTCTATGCGCTGGAAGGTCTAAGCCACCTGGTCAAAACCATCGAACGGGTCAAGGGCGCCTTCAACGACGACCTGGAGCTGACCGGCGTCGTGCTGACCATGTACGACAAGCGTAACAATCTTGCCAACCAAGTCTCCGACAACGTGCGCAGCTTTTTCGGGGACAAGGTTTTCGAAACCGTCATTCCCCGGAACGTGCGCATTTCGGAGGCCCCCTCCTTCGGTCTACCCGCGATTGTCTATGACATGCATTGCCCGGGCTCGCAGGCTTATATCCAGCTCGCCAAGGAAATGCTCAAGCGCGAGCAGCAGATTCAGGCCGCGCAGGCGGCAGCATAGTTTTTATCGGAGTTTATAAATCATGATCGAAAAGAAACGCGGGCTTGGCCGCGGCCTCGACGCCCTCTTCAGCGACGCCCGCAAGGAAGAGGAAGCCTTTCAGCCCAAAATGAAGCGCGCCGACGAAATGGTCGCCGCTGTCCAGCAGATCCAGGCGCAGCAGGCGAACAATGCAGGCCAGCGCAAACTCGCCGTCGAAAAACTCACCCCGGGCAAATTCCAGCCGCGCCGCTTCTTCGACGACGCAGCGCTCGAGCAGCTCGCGGAAAGCATTGCCGTGCATGGCGTTCTGCAACCCATCCTCGTGCGTCCGCTTTCGGATTCGATGTTCGAGATTATCGCCGGCGAGCGGCGCTGGCGCGCAGCGCAGAAGGCACAGGTACATGAAGTGCCCGTGGTCGTTCAGGAAATGAATGACAAGGAAGCGCTCGAGATCGCTCTCATCGAAAACCTGCAGCGGGAAGACCTTTCGGCGGTTGAAGAGGCTGAGGGCTACCAGCGGCTCATGGATGAATTCGGCCATACCCAGGATGCGCTCGCGACCCAGCTCGGTAAAAGCCGCAGCCATGTCGCCAATACGATGCGCCTCCTGAAGCTGCCCGCGTCCGTGCGCAAGATGGTGCAGAACGGCAGCCTGACTGCCGGTCACGCGCGCGCCCTGATCAACGCGAAAAATCCGGAGGAACTGGCGGACCTCGTGCAGCGCCGCGGCCTCAATGTGCGGCAGATTGAAGCGCTGGTCCAGAAATCGGCGGATGGCAAGTTAAAGCCGAAGAAGCAGAAAAGCTTCATTCAGAAAGACGTCGATGTGTTGGCGCTGGAGCGCCTGACCTCTGATAAACTGGGGCTTTCTGTCACCATCGACAGCCAGGGCGCATCGGGGCGGCTGACTATAGAATATAGGTCACTCGACCAGCTGGATGACCTGCTGGCGCGACTCGGGCAGACGCCACGGCGCTGATTAGACTCAATTTTTTGGAACGAAATCTTCTTCTCCCCCGTTGGACTGCACGACGGCGGGAATGTTACGCACTTCCAACCGCATACAACATAAGCTCTCGCTTGAAGGAGAAGACCACATGAAAAACACTCTGACGACGATCGCAGCGGCTCTCGTAATGGTTCCTGCCCTTGCCTTTGCAGCTGACTCCACTGTTTATCGCTCCACCTCGACCTCCACTGACGGCTACACCGTCAGCAGCTCGAACATGGGTGATTATTCCACCAACACCGTTTCGATCGACAGCCCGTCGACCTCCATGTCGACCTCGACCGAACGCACCACGGTGAAAACCTATCGCAACGCCCGTTCGGACACGGAATACCACGCTAACGATCCGATCCCCGGCGAAATGGACACCCGCGTCTTCGTGCGCGAGCGCGTTCACTTCAACGAGCGTAACGCCGAGTAAACCTTTCGTTACCCTGACGTGCAAAGCCGCCCTTTACGGGCGGCTTTGTGCTTTTTGAACTCGAGTTCGGCTTTGACATATTACGGCAATTCCCCTAGACTCGTCCGCATGGCGCTTTTTAAAGGAAAATTGAAGGAAAAGTTCGAGCAGGCGAAATGGCGTTTCGCGCCCAAGCGCATGCGCCGCACCAAGCTTGACCAGGCGATCGCCATGATCAGCCAGTATCCCGAAACCAAATTCCTGCTCGACCTCGCGCATCAGGAAGGCGTCGGCGTCGCTTTCGACAAGGCCATGGCACAGGGGCCGGCGGCGGCGCGGCTCGTGACCAACCGGGAAACGGGGCAGCAATACATCGCGCTCAATCCCTATGCCGAGCCGACCGATCTTGCCCTCTCCCTCATCCACGAACTGCGCCATGTCTGGCAGGACAAGGTGCTCCACCTCTCCCCGCAGACCCGGGGCCTATCCGAGCCCGATTCCGAAACAGCCCTGATGCTGACGCGCGTGCGCGAGGCAGATGCCCACGCCTTCGTCAACCTCATGGTGCGCCGCATACAGCACGCGAAGGAAGATGAAGCCGAACTCAAGACGCTCGCCGGACAGCTGCAAAACGGCACCGGCGCTCCGATCGACGAGCTTCAGGCAGAGGTTCTCTCGAAATACATGGCGCGAAAATTTCAAGAGCGCCTTGATGGCGACGGGAAGCAGATGCAGCAGGATTTCCTTTGGGCCCTGCAGAATCTCGACCCCTACGATCGCCAGTCACTTGTCGATTACCATGTCCGGTATACGACGCCGCAGCAGGACCCGATGCAGCATGAGCGCGGGGTAAAACCATTCGACGTGGCGCAGATGCGCAAGATCCTGCATATCGGCGTCGCCGAGGAAGCGCCCGCCTACCTCGACCACCTCACCGATCCGGAATTCAAGACGATCGTGATGAGCGATGTCGCGCCCGAGCTCAAGAGTACAGTGTCGCTGATGAACCATTTCGAGAATTCGGCCAAGCGCGGCGCTGTCACACCCCGCGATTCCTTCGGCTTCCGCGCGGCGATCGAGGAACGTCTGGCAAAAGCGGTCAACCAGCCGCCCCGCCCCACCTCGCCTTCGCTTTACGGCTGATCGCTTCCGGATTTTTCGGGCTTCCACTTATTGGCGCGTTCCTGCGCTTCTTTCACTGACTCTGCGGGCATTTTGCGGATCAGGGTTTTGATCTGCTTGCCGGCCGTCTTGTGGCCATTCTTCTGGGCAAGCGTGAACCACATATAGGCTTCAACGTCGTCCTGCTCGCCGCCGTCGCCGTTATAGGCGAGAATCCCCATATTGTACTGGGCCGTGGGGTTGCCCTGCTGCGCGGCGAGCTTGAACCATTTGCGCGCCTCCTCTGAATCGGGGTCGGTCCCATAGCCGTTCATGTAAAGCGTGCCGAGGATAACCTGCGCCCGCTCATCTCCCTGCTGCGCCCAGGGGGTCAGAACCTTCATCGCGCGGTCGTAGTCGCGCTGGAGGTAGGCGCTGTTGCCCTCCTCGAACGGGACACTGAGCTTTGGTTTCGCTGTGGCGCTGTCCGACTGTGCCGGCGTCGCGCCGGCCAGCTGGCCCGCGCTGTTGACCTCAAGCGTCTCGGTCGAGCCGTCATCCTTCTTGATGATGGCCTGAAAATGTCCGGCGCCGTCGTCCCCCGTGACGTAATAGACTTTATCCATGCGGTTGCCGGCGCCGACATTCTGCATGATCGTCTGCTGCACGGCCGGGGGAACCGACATCCAGCTGATGACCTTGCTTTGCCCTTCCGCCGCCCCTTCGTTAGGCGCGACCACGCAGAGCGTAAGGAGGAAAAGAGCGAACCCCCGCATCAAACTTGTCATTTCGGAATTCCTTCTGGCGAATGTTGCCCGACATCTGTGCCTGGCAAAATCCTACGCCATTTGCGAGCCGTTCGCAAAGTTTTAAGCGCGCCGCCTTTGAGACAGTGCGCGGCCGCCGATTTGGGACAGCGACAGGACGGCGCGGCTGACCAGCGTTTCCGGCTCCGCGCCCGACATCTTGCATTTCGCCTCGCAGGCCATCAGAAGTGAGATCGCCTGTTCAAGCTGCGCCGCGGACCAGCCGTTCATCTGGGCGACGAAGGAATCCTTTAGCTTGAAGAACAAAGGCGGCTTCAGCATCTTGAGCGCGAGATCGAGCGATTCTCCCTTGGCGATACGGGCCTTGGTAACCTGCAGCTTGCCGAAGTAATTTTGCATATGGCGCAGGATCGCAACGGGGCTTTCCCCTTCCGCGAGGGCGAGCTGCAATACGCGGTCGGCGTCGCCGAACTGCCCCGATCCCATGAATTTCGTCAGGTCATCCAGCGGCAGCTGCGCTGCTGCGCCAACGCAGGCGGTCACATCCTCGACGCCGATGTCGCGCTGCCCGCCCATATAGATCATAAGCTTTTCAGCCTCCCCCCGCGCGACCATACGGTCTCCGACGACGTTGGCGGCCAGCAGGCTCATCGCCTCCCCCGAAATGCGGAATCCGGCCTGGCGCAGAATATCGCCCATCATGCGCGAAAGGTCGCGCTCGTCATCGACATAGCAGGGCACGGCCGCGGCATTCGGCTGCTGCTCGAACAACAAGCGCAGCGACGATCTTGGCCCCAGCTCTCCTGCCTCGATCACGATGCGGTTGTCCCGCTCGCCCAGCTGTTTAAGTGTATCCTTGATGATGGAGGTCAGCTTGTCGGCGTTGTCGAGCAACCGCAGGCGAACAGCCTTCGCGCCGCCCAGCATCGAAATCGACTTTGCCTCGTCCAGCAACGCCGCCGGGTTTTCATTCAGATGCGGCGGCGTGATATCGACCAGCGCGAACGGGTCCTTGTCGGCAACCCCGGCTTGCCTGATCAGCGCCTTCGCCCGCTCGCGGACGCGGCCTTCGTCGGGGCCATAGAGCAGCACGGCGCGGCAGGTTTTCGGCGGATTGGCGAGGAACGGCTCAATGTCACGGAAGGTCAGCTTCATGGGCGGCCCGGCCGGTTGAAGAACAGCCCGATCTCCGTCGTAATGGTATCCGCCATCTCCTCGAGCATGTGGCTCAAGACGCTTGATTTGGAAACAAGCGTCGCGAATTGGTTGTCGAGCTGGTTATACCCGCCAACGGCCTTCACATCGCGCGTCAGCACCACCTGCCCAGTCGCTCGCTCCGTCAGCGTCATGGTCGCGGAGGTCTGAAGCATCGCCCTCGTCGCCGTCGCGTCCTTGCGGATGCCGAGATTGGTCAGCTCCGTGCGCAGCGGCGAGACGGTCAGCAGATAGGGCGCGTTGCCCGGCCGACCCTTCAGGTTCAGGCGGTCGATCAGCTGGTTGCGCAGGTATTGCCCGTCGCGGTCCGGGATATTGGCGACCTCGATGCCGGATTCCCGCGCATCGGCCGCATCAAACCGCCCGGCATGCTCGCCATACATGGGCTTGAAGCCGCAGCCCGCGACCAGCAGCGCCAGCAGGATAACGACCCTAGACGACCACATTGATGATCCTGTTCGGCACGACAATGATCTTGCGCGGGCTTTTGCCTTCCATCGCCTTCTGCACGCCCGCCTCGGCCAGCGCGGCTTTCTCGGCGTCGGCCTGGCCGAGGTCCTTCGGCAGCGTCACGGTCGCGCGCAGCTTGCCGTTGACCTGGATGGCGATGGTGACGGTGTCGTTCGCCAGGAGGCTTTCATCCGCGACCGGCCATTTTTCGTCGACCAACAGCGTCTTGTGGCCGAGCTCCTGCCACAGCTCCTCGGCGATATGCGGCATCATCGGCGACATCAGGCGGACCAGCGCCTCGATGCCTTCGCGCAGGACAACGCCATCGCCCTTGGCGGCAGCGAAATCCTCGAGCGCGTTCGACATCTCCCGCATCCGCGCGACCGCCTTGTTGAAATGGAAACGCTCCAGGTCCAGCGTCATTTCATGGATGGTCTTGTGGATCTTGCGGCGCAAGATTTCGGTATCGCCGCCCTTGCCGGAGAAATCCGCATTGGTGACAAGGCGCCACAGGCGGTTCAGGTATTTCCACGCGCCCTCGATGCCGCTTTCCGTCCATTCCAAGTCGCGCTCGGGCGGACTGTCGGAGAGGATGAATAGGCGCGCGGCATCCGCGCCATAGGTCTCGAGGATTTCGACCGGGTCGACCGTGTTCTTTTTCGACTTCGACATTTTCTCGATCCGGCCGACGGTCACTGCCTCGCCGGTGGCGGCATGGACGAACTTCTCCCCGACTTTTTTTACGTCGACAGGATAAAGCCATTTGCCGGCTGAATCCTTATAGGTTTCATGTGTCACCATGCCCTGCGTGAACAGCGCCGTGAACGGCTCGTCGAAATCAAGGTAGCCGCATTTTTTCAGCGCGCGGGTAAAGAACCGCGCATAGAGCAGGTGCATCACGGCATGCTCGACACCGCCGATATATTGGTCGACGGGCGCCCAATAACCGACTTTGTCCCTGTCGAAGCCCTTGTTCGGGTTTTTCGGGTCAGCATAGCGGAACTGGTACCACGAGCTTTCAAAGAACGTGTCGAAGGTGTCGGTTTCGCGCTGCGCCGGCTTGCCGCAGCCGGGGCAAGTCGTGTTTTTCCAGGTCGGGTGGTTATAGATCGGGTTGCCCGGCGTCGAGAAATGCACATCCTCCGGCAGCATGACCGGCAGGTCTTTTTCCGGTACGGGCATAACGCCGCAGGCGTCGCAATGGATGATCGGAATCGGGCAGCCCCAGTAGCGCTGGCGGGAAACGCCCCAGTCGCGCAACCGGTACAGCGTCGTTCCCTGCCCCATGCCTGCCTTTTCGATGCGCCGGATCGCCTCGGCCTTCGCCTCCTCGACCTCCATGCCGTTCAGGAAGCCGGAGTTGTAAAGACGGCCGGGGCCGGTATAGGCTTCCATATCGACCGCAAAATCCTTGCCTGCCGTTCCGTCCGGAATGACGACCGGAATGACGTTCAGGTCGTATTTGCGCGCGAAATCAAGGTCGCGCTGGTCATGCGCGGGGCAGCCGAAGATCGCGCCCGTGCCGTATTCCATCAGGACGAAATTCGCGATGAAGACGCGCAAGGTCGCGTCCTTGATGAAGGGGTGCTTCACCTTCAGGCCGGTATCGAAGCCGATTTTCTCCGCCGTCTCCAGCACCGCTTCGGATGTACCAAGCGTGCGGCACTGGGCGACGAAATCGGCCACGCCCTTATCCTTCTCCGACAGCGCCGCCGCAATCGGATGGTCGGGCGAAATGGCGACGAAGGACGCGCCGAACAGCGTGTCCGGCCGTGTGGTGAAAATCTCCAGCGTTTTCGCCGGCGCCGCGCCCTCGAATTCAAAATGGAACTGCAGGCCCTGTGACTTGCCGATCCAGTTCTCCTGCATGATGCGGACCTTTTCGGGCCAGCCGGTCAGCTGCTTTGCGCCTTCCAGCAGGTCGTCCGCGAACTCCGTGATCTTCAGGAACCACTGCTTCAGCTTGCGGCGCTCGACAACCGCGCCGGAGCGCCAGCCGCGCCCATCGACCACCTGCTCGTTCGCCAGCACGGTGTTTTCGACCGGATCCCAGTTCACGAAGGCCTCTTTCTGGTAGGCCAGGCCGTTTTTCAGGAAGTCGAGGAAGAATTTCTGCTCATGCTTGTAATAATCGGGCGCGCAGGTGGATACCTCCCGGCTCCAGTCGATCGCCAGGCCCATCATCTTCATCTGGTTCTTCATGACCGCAATATTCTGGTAGGTCCATTTCGACGGATGGGTCTGGTTTTCCATGGCGGCGTTTTCCGCCGGCAGGCCGAAGGCGTCCCAGCCCATCGGGTTCAGCACGTTGAACCCGTTCGCCCGCTTGTAGCGCGCGACGACGTCAGACAGCGTGTAGTTGCGCACATGCCCCATATGCAGGCGGCCGGAGGGGTACGGGAACATCGCCAGGGCATAGAATTTCTTCTTCGACGGGTCTTCCGTCACCTCGAAGCACTTCTTTTCCTCCCACACGCCCTGCCAGCGCGTTTCGGTTTCCTTGACATTGTAACGGTCGTTCATGATCTCTGCCCTATGGCCTGAATTACGGACACATATATTAGTACGAAAACTTCGAAGAATCCCAGTCCCGTCATCCTGAGCGCAGCGAAGGATCTCCCTTTACGCCTAAGGGGGATCCTTCGCTCTCGCTCAGGATGACAGTGAAAGGGTGCTTAAAGCTTCCCGCCCGCCTGCGCGACGCGCAGTTCGCGGGCGCGGGTCAGGATGGCGTTTTCGATATTGGTCGCCATTTCGTTGGTGACCGCCGTGTCTTTCCAGGCATTGCCGGCCTGGCGCTGCTTGAAGACTGAAACGCGCACGCCGTCGGCGCGCAGCTGGCGATCCATTATATAGACGGAAAGCTTGAAGCGCTCGCCCGGGGTTTCCGGGTTCTCGTACCAGTCGGTCAGGATGACGCCGCCGAACGGATCGGCCGAGGCGACCGGCATGAAGGAAATGGTGTCGAGCGAGGCGCGCCACAGGAAGCTGTTGACGCCAATGCCCGAGGTGCCGGCATCCGCATCGTCGTCGTCGCGGCCGAACAGCTTGTCGCCGAGCGTCGTGCCCTCGCCCCAGACGGTGTCGCGCTTCTGGTCGGAATAAACGATCTTGTCGGTGCCTTCGGGGCGGGTCGGGTAGCTCGCCTCTTTCTTGATATCGCCGCAGCCGGCAAGCGACAGCGCCATCGTGGCCGCCAGCAGTGAAAGACGCATTTTCATTCGTATCGCTCCGCAGTTTTTTCGCTTCAGTAACCTGTCGTCTGATGTAGCACGAGCGCAGTAAATCTCAAAGCGGCGCAAGGGAATCGCAGGTTTTCACCCAACGGATGCCGCTACTTATGTTTAATACGTCTATATGTAAAAACCCGCTTGTTTTGCGCCCGCCGACCCGCAAAAAAGCCAAGCGTAGCGCGGCAAAAGCACGATTTCCGCGAAGTTTGGACACCACAGCGCTTTGTGGCAGCGGCGCAACACTGTCCCCTCAATGTCCGGTTTCGGGGCTTGCGGCGGTTGACCTGTGTCGCTCGGAGGGTTTATTCCTCGATGGTAACGGCGATGCCTGGCCTTTTCAGGTCGCGTCGTCTGTATCAAGAACGCATCTGGGGACTATTTCTTCAGGGCAATTTGGAGGAAACACAATGAAAAAGATCCTACTCGCAGGTACTGCGATCGTCGGCGCGGCAGTTCTCGCTGCTCCCGCGAAAGCTGACCTGAAAATCGACCTCGGCGGCCACTTCCGTGGTTACGCGGTCTATTCCGATCAAGACGAAGCTGACACCGCAGCTGGCGGCGATGAGCTCGACAACTTCGGCTTCCGCCGCGACATGGAAGTTGATTTCACCGGCGAAACCACGACCGACAGCGGCCTGACCGTTGGCGTTCACGCTGAACTCGACCTCGGCAACGAAGGCTTCGACGGCACGCATTTCGTCACCCCGACCGATGCCCTGAACTCGGGCGTTTCGGGCGCTGGCTTCGGTCCTGAAACCGATGGCAACCAGCTCGATGAAGCTTACCTGTACTTCTCCGGCGGCTGGGGCCGCGTGAACTTCGGCTCCGAAGACGGCGCTGCATACCTCCTGCAGGTTGCTGCTCCTTCGGCTGACTCGAACGTTGACGGCATGCGCGTTTACGTGCAAGCCCTGAACTCCGATGTCTGGGACGATGGCATTGCGAACAACGGCACCGTCAACTTCGGCGCTAACGCGTTCAACCTGAACCTCGGCTACGACAACGCCCAGTTCCGCGACACCGATCGCCTCACCTACCTGACGCCGAAATGGAACGGCTTCCAGGCTGGTGTTTCCTACGCTCCGGAAGCTGGCCAACAGCTGACCGACGGCTCCTTCGCTCCCTTCGGCGTTGATGACACCACCGGCTCGTTTGACGACCTGTGGGAAGTCGCTGCTCGCTGGGATGGCGAATTCGAAGGCTTCGGCATCAGCCTCGGCGCAGGTTACGCATCTGCTTCGACGGAAGTTGACGCAGCTGCCGGCGCATTCGGCTCTGACGACATCAGCAGCTGGGATGCAGGCCTGAACGTTTCCTTCAACGACTTCTCGATCGGCGCTGCTTACCTCGATCAGGAAACCGGCGTTGAAGAAACCGCTGCTGGCGACACCGAGATCACCACTTGGGTTGTCGGCGCGGCATGGGACAATGGCCCGTACCACCTCGGCGCGACCTGGTACTCGACCGACATCGGCGCGAACGTTTACGGCATCACTTCTGCTGCTGTTGACGAAATCGAGATCGATCGTTGGGCAGTCGGCGGTGGCTACACCTACGGCCCCGGCATGACCTTCCGCGGCTCGGTTGCTTTCGGCGACGTCGAAACCGGCGCAGCTGCTGGCGACACCGACTTCATCCAAGTCGGCATCGGTACCGATGTGAACTTCTAATCATCCCTTACCGGATGATGCGAAAAGGGGAGGCGCCGCAAGGCGCCTCTTCTTTTTTGCATTATGCTGTTGGCCGGAGTAGGGGCTCACAGTTCGTGAGCCTGTATAAATCCTCTCAACTTTGACCTCGTCTTTCAATGTTATTAGATGTGACATTGCGTGACGAACACCGGATAGCGCTGGCGCGTGAACACGTTACGCCCGCAAAAATTTCTGAAAAGGGCAGGGCCGTGTTCAGCCGAACGTCACGCGCGTCACGGAAAAAACCCTGCGTTAATTTTAGCTTCGCGCGAATCAGGCAAGCCGAAAGTTGACAGCACCGCTGCCGGAACCCAGAATGACGCCGACGCCTATTAGCAACAGGACC
>DASPMW010000190.1:0-2681 GCA_035626855.1 Patescibacteria group bacterium | reverse complement strand
GACGGGCTTGCCTATCTCGGCGCGCCGCTCGGGCTGCAGAGCTTTCCGCATTTGCCGGACGGCACGGTTTACTACATTGACAATTTCGGCAACATCAAGCTGAACGTGAAACATGCGGATATCCTCGCGCAGCACAAGCCGGGCACGGCGCTTGTCGCCTCGACCGGGCAGACGGTCTGCGACGTGGTGGTGGGCGATGTCGGCTTCAGCCTTGGCGAGGGCGTCGTCGGCCTTACTTCCGGCTCGTCCGGCTGGGGCAGCGCGGGCGGGACAAAGGAAATGTTTGCCGAGATCTTCCTGCGCGGCGGCCGCGCCGAAAATCATTTCCAGGGCGTGAAGCCGGGCGATCAGGTGCTCGCCATGAAGCGCAGCGATCTCGAGCGCGTGATCGAGACGCTGAAATCATCGCAAAGCGAAGTCTCGGAACAGCTCGACCTGTACAGCATCTCGGAAGCGCGCATCATGCAGATGCTGGCGCGCGCGAAGCTCATCCGCGGGTTTGACACTTCGGCGCTGCAGGCGGCGCTCGGTGACGGGACGCTGGTGCAGAAGCTGACGGGGTAGCCTGCGCCGGGTGGCCATGCGGAGGAACGTTTATGCACCCCGTGACGTTTAGGCATTAACCTGAAAGGAATTTCCAATGCGTTATGCCATGCCTCTTTCCCTTTTCGCCTCGGCCGCGCTTGTCGCGCTCATCTCCTGCGCGCATGCGCAGGGCCAGCCGGAGGCCGGCTATGGCGCCAATCCGCAACTGCCCGCGCCCGAAAAATCGCTGCTGCCGACGGTGAACATCGCGCCGGCGACGGGATGGCCGGCGGGCGGCAAGCCGGTCGCAGCGGCCGGCCTTGCGGTCAACGCATTCGCTGACAAGCTCGATCACCCGCGCTGGCTTTACACGCTGCCGAACGGGGATGTGCTGGTGGCCGAAAGCAACAAGCCGGCCAATCCCGATGACGGCAAGGGCGTCAAGGGCTGGTTCATGAAGAAGACGATGAAGAAAGCGGGCGCCGGCGTGGAAAGCGCGAACCGCATCACGCTGCTGCGCGATGCCGATGGCGACGGCGTCGCTGAATTCCGCTCCGCCTTTCTTGAGAACCTCCATTCCCCCTTCGGCATGGCGCTCGTCGGTGATGCGTTTTATGTCGCGAATACGGATGCCGTCGTGCGCTTCCCTTACAGGGACGGCGTGACGGAAATCAAGGATGCGCCAGTGAAGGTCGCCGACCTGCCGGGCGGCACGCTCAATCACCATTGGACCAAGAATCTGATCGCATCGGCCGACGGCAAGACGCTCTATGTCGCCGTCGGGTCGAACAGTAATATCGGCGAGAACGGCATGGACAAGGAAGAAAACCGCGCCGCCATCTTGAAGATCGATGCGGCGACCGGCGCGACCGCGGTTTTCGCGAGCGGGTTGCGTAACCCCGTCGGCATGGACTGGAACCCGGTCACAGGCGAATTGTGGACGGCGGTCAACGAGCGCGACGAGCTGGGCAACGACCTCGTGCCCGACTACATGACCTCGGTGAAGGAGGGGGCGTTTTACGGCTGGCCCTACAGCTATTACGGCCAGCATGTCGATACGCGCGTCGAGCCGCAGAAACCGGACCTGGTCGCGAAGGCGATCGCGCCGGATTACGCGCTGGGCGCGCATACGGCGTCACTCGGTTTTCACTTCTACACAGGCGACCTGCTGCCGCAATTCAGGAACGGCGCGCTGATCGGCCAGCACGGATCGTGGAACCGCGAGCCGAAGGCGGGCTACAAGGTTGTCTATATTGCCTTCGACAACGGCAAGCCTGTCGGCAAGCCGCAGGATGTGCTGACAGGCTTCCTCGACAGCGAGGAAAACGCCCTTGGCCGGCCGGTCGGCGTCATCGAGGACGCGAAAGGCGCGCTGCTGGTCGCGGATGATGTCGGCAATGTTATCTGGCGGGTTGCGCCAGCGAAGTAAGCAGACTCAGGCGAAGGCCGCGCGGACCGACTCCCGCAGAACGGGGACGAGTTCGGCCTCGAACCAGGGGTTTTTCTTGAGCCAGATCTGGTTTCTCGGCGAGGGATGCACGATCGGCAGGTAGCCGAGCGGCAGGTATTCCCGCCAGGCGCGCACGGTGTCGCCGAGCGTTTTCTTCTGCCGGTAGCCAAGATATTCCGCCTGCGCATAGCTCCCGACAAGAAGGGTCAGCCGGATGCCGGGAAGCTGCGCGTTCAGCGGCGCGTGCCAGCGTGGGGCGCATTCGCGCCGCGGCGGCAGGTCGCCCGATTTTGCCTTGCCGGGATAGCAAAAACCCATCGGTATCAGCGCGACCTTTGCCGCGTCGTAAAACGTCTCGCTGTCGAGACCGAGCCAGCTGCGCAGCCGCTCCCCCGAGCGGTCATCCCAGGGCACGCCGCTTTCATGCACTTTTCGGCCGGGCGCCTGGCCGATGATGCGCAGCACCGCGCCAGCCTGCGCCTGCAGGACAGGGCGCACGCCATGCGGCAGATGGGCGACGCAGGCGTCGCAAGACCTGATCTCGCGCAACAGGCGGGCAAAGCGCCGGTGTTCAGACATGGAGGACATCCCGCTTCATCTTCCTGAGGTAACGGGCGTCGGACGTTTTTTCAAGCATCGAGCGCCAATATTCCCTGATCCCCGCGATAGGACACCAACCGGGGCGAAGCGATGACCGCGCCTTTTG
>DASPMW010000189.1:0-4603 GCA_035626855.1 Patescibacteria group bacterium | reverse complement strand
TTCGCAGGAGCGGCAGGAAAAAGTGCTGCGGTTCGAAGGTACTGCCGTGAAATAAAAAACGGCGCCGGTAAGGGCGCCGTTTTTTTCGGATCGTTTTAAATTCAGTCCGCCTTTTTCTCGTCTTTCTTGTGGCCGTCGCTGCCCTTGTCTTTCAGGGCGGCGCGCTTGGAGGCAATCTTTTCCTTCAGGCTTTGCGCATCCGGAACGCCCGAAAACGCCTCGTCATTGACGATAAAGGACGGCGTGCCGTTGAAGTTCATCTGGCCCGCAAGCGTGCGGTTGCGCTCGATCTGCATCATTACATCGGTGCCGTCGACATAAGAGCGCGCGGCGGAGAGATCGAGGCCGATATCCTTTGCGGCGGCTTCGATATCCTCGTTCTTCAGCGGGCCTTTATGGTCCATCAGCTTCTGGTGGAATTCGAAGTACTTGTCCTGACGCTGCGCGGCGAGCGCCCATTTTGCGCCGACTTCGGAGGCGGGGCCGAGGATCGGGAAATCCTTGAAGATCACTTTCAGCTTTGGGTCTTCCTTGGTGAGGTCGCGCAGCACCGGGAAGACGTCCTTGCAGTAATGGCAGTTGTAGTCGAAGAACTCGACGATCGTCACGTCGCCGTCCTTGTTGCCGAGGAAGGGGGATTTTTCGTTGCGGAAGATTTCGTCATGGTTGCGCTTCAGCGCCTCTTCCTGCTTTTCAGACATTTCGCGCGTCTGGTAATCATTGACCGCCTGCAGGATCACTTGCGGGTTCGCCTTGATATAGTCGCCGATCATCTCGTTGATCTGGTCCTTGGTGAAGTTTTCCGCCTGCGCGGGCGCTGACACAAGCAGCGCGACTGCCGCGACGGCCGGTAGGACGAACTTGCTCAAATATTTCTGTAACATGCTAAACCCCTGAAGTTTGGTTGTTTTATCTCGACGCGGTTACTCAACAATGTGAGCCGGAGGGACTTAAAATCAATCTTTTTCTTCGTCCTTGCGGGTCTTCTTGTCCTTCTTCTCTTCCTTACGCTTGCGCTTGGCGGCATCGAGGATATCGCTCGCGCGCAGCCAACTCGCTGAATTCTTGGGTAAAGACGCCTGCGCCAGCTGCGCCTCCCGGATGGCATAGTCCATTTTACCACGGAGCAGCTGCTCTTCGGCAAGATGCAGCCGCGACATTCCTTCCTGGCCCTGTTTGCCATAGGAAATCGCAAGGAAATGATGGGTCTTGATGTCCTTGGGCTCGGTCTGCAGGGCGAGCTGGAACTGCGCGATCGCCGCCGTGTACCGCTTCGGGTCGCTGCCCGATTCCAGCAGGGCGTGGCCGTAGGCGGAGCGGATCAGGCCGGAGCGGGGGGCAAGCTGGACGGCCTTTGCGTAGGGGGCGAGGGATTCCTCCATGCGCCCGCGCTCGAACAGCATCTGGCCCTTGGCTTCGTAGAAATAGGGATTCTGCGGCTCCGCCTTGATCAGCGGCTCCAGCAGCGCGAGCGCCTCCTCAATCTTCCCTTTCCGGTAAAGCGCGATCGCGCGGCCGTAGCGCGCGGCGACCGAATTTCCCTTGTCCTGCAGCGCCTGGTCCGGAAACAGGTACCCCTTTAGCTTGGCCACCATGCGGGCATGCAGCTCCGCCCACTGCGGCGGCATCGCGTCGCCGTTAAACTGCTTCGCCGCGGCTTCCAGGTAGGCGACGCGGTCGCGCGTCAGCGGGTGGGTGCGCACATATTCCGCCTGCTGCGATTCAGGCAGCAGCTCCTGGTCCTCCAGCTTGCGCATGAAACTCGCAAGACCGCCGATCGGCAGGCGAGCGCCCTTTAAATAGGCGACGGCCGACTGGTCGGCCGCGGTTTCCTGAACGCGGCTGTGGCGCAGCAGCGCGCGCTGCCCGACGGAGCCGGCGGCGGAGATGACGGCGGCCCCCGCCTGCGCCGAGCCCGATGCCGCGCCGACGGCGATGCCCAGCAGCGTCGCCGCCATCACCTGGAACGACATATCCTCGACCTCCGCGCGCATGCGGATCAGGTCGCCATTGGCGATATGGCCGGTCTCGTGCGCGATGACCCCGAACAGTTCCCCCGGGTCCTGCGTGCGCAAGATCAAGCCGGTGAAGACAAAGATATTCTGCCCGCCCGCGACGAAGGCGTTCAATTCGTTCCGGTCGATGAGAATGAAACGCACGGCATTCGCCGACAGTCCCGCCTGGTCGAAAACGGGCTTGCTGAAAATACGCAAGGTCTGCTCGGTCTCTTCGTCCCGGATGACGCCAAGCCCGGCGCCTTGCGCCGGCGCTGCGGTGAAGACGAGCGCCAGCAGCGCCAGCGCGATAAAGATGCGGTTTTTCATCATGGTTGCACGGGCCGCGCAGGCCTACCCTGCGCCGGTCAGGTCAGGGCTTCCAGGCCTGCAGGCCTTCGCGCGGACGGCCGGCATTGCCCCAGCCCTTGTAATCATCGGGCCACAGCGCGCCGGAGCGCTTCACGTTATAGGCGCCGGTTCCGGCCCGCTCGGCGAGGGTGAAGCGGAAATCATCCGCCCAGAGCACGCCTTCAAAGCCGGCCTTGCCGATCTTCTCGTTGCGGCCCGGCTCGTTGCCGCGGTCGATGTCGAAATGGATGCGCGCATGACGGTACGGGATGCCGCGGAACTGCTCGAACGGCACGGAGACGGACATCTTCTTCCAGTCCTTGATGTCTTCCCCGAGCTTGGCGGTATCGCCCGCAAAGCAAAGCGGCGCGGTCTTGCCGGGCACGCCGTAATAGCAGAGCGACATCGTGACGGTATGGCCGCGCAGATTGCGCGTCATGACTTCCGCTTCCGCGCCCATCGCGAGGTTGCACTTGCCGCAGTCGTTGAAGGAAACGGCCTTGCTGCCGACATTGCTGATGTCGTTCCAGTTGTACCAGGGCTCGACCACGCCCGACAGCGGCGGCGTGCCGCGCATGACGAAGGAGCGGTCGCCGGTCTTGAAGTGATGGGTATCCGTGCCCGTGAAATCGTTGACGTAGCCCACATAGCCGTCGTCGGAGGGCGCGTAGCTCATCTGCTCGGCGGGCGCGAAGCTGTCGCGCATGCGCATGTTGCATCCGGCCGCGGCAAGCACCGCGAGGAGGGCGCAGGAAAGCACGAAGGTTTTTTTCATCGGATTAGCCTCTTGTTGACAGGCGAGCGGTGGAAACGGCGAAGCACCGCCGTTAATTCATGAACATGCCCTTCGGCGTGTAGGAACCGACGATCTGTTCGGTATGCCAGTCGCGCAGTTCGACGACGGGGAAGCCTTCATTGAAGACGCCCGTGAAATCGGCGAGCAGTTTCAGCGCGCGGCGCTGGTCGAGGTCGGAGATCTTGTAAAAGGTGGGGCCGAGCTCGAGCACCGGCACCGGCGGCTTGCCGGTGCGCATGAACTGGCGCTCGAAGATGCGCGCCTTGAAGAATTTGTTCAGGGTGACTTCGGGGGTCCAGTCCTTGTTCCACATCGAGGGATCCCAGTCTTGGCCGTCCCACTGCTGCGGATGGTCGTTTTGCGGGTCCCAGTTGGAGACATAGGGCTTGAAGGCGAAATGCTCGGGCTTGTCGTACATTTTCGCCGGCGCGAAGATATCGCCCGAGGGCAGGCGGCTCGCGGTGCGAGCGATGTCGCGGAAGCCGTTGTCGATCATGCTCCCTTTCAGCGCCATCATGTCGCCGTCGGCGCCGTATTCGTGTTTTCCCGCCTGTGCGGCGCCGGCGTTCACGAGAACGGCCAGCGCGATCGCGATCGCGGTTTTTGCGGGATGTTTCATCGCAGTCTCCTAAAAAGCCCAAACCCTCTGAACTCGAATCTAGCCTAAAATCACTATAAGTTCAAAAGCATAACTTATTGTTAAGCGCGTTATGGCATAATGGTATTGTCTTCCGTATTTCGGCGCGCGCGCTTAAGCGGATGGCTTGGTGAGGCAGGGTTTGCCATGACGGATGCAATGACGATCGCGCTCTCCGGGCTTCGCGCCCAAACGACGCGGCTTGCCGCGACCGCGAGCAATATTGCCAATGCGACGACAGGGGGCGCAGTCCCTTCTGCCGATCCTTCCGCGTCGGCTTCTACCCTCTATACGCCCGTGACCGTCGAATTCTCATCCCAGGCAGGCGGGGGCGTTTCCGCGCAGGTTCGACCGGATCCCAACGCATATTCCGTAATCTATGACCCGTCTTCGGGTGACGCGAACGCGGAAGGGTTGGTCGCCGTGCCCGATGTGGATCTTGCCGAGCAGGCGGTAAATCTCATTGAAAGCAAGGCGCTTTATAAGGCCAATCTTTCCGTAATCAAAACGCAGGATGAACTCCTCGGCGACCTGCTCGACGCGATTGCGTAAAATCCTCTCCGCAAGAATCTTTCTGTAAAAATTCGCGCCTTGACTCGACTTGCCCTGACCTTATCATCGTCGGCAATCGCACACTCAAGCACATTACAGAAACTTAAAAATCATTCGGAGAGCACAGCCATGGCCAAACATCCCGGACTCGATATCCTCAAAGCCGCCTTCAAGAAACTTGCCGACAAATATGCCGGTCCCGATGCCGCCGACCGCGTCACCCGCTCGGCTGCTGCCGGCGCGCAGGCGGCAGTGAACAAGGGCCTCACCGAA
>DASPMW010000188.1:0-2100 GCA_035626855.1 Patescibacteria group bacterium | reverse complement strand
ATTGGCGTCCCCTAGGGGATTCGAACCCCTGTTACATCCGTGAAAGGGACGTGTCCTAGGCCTCTAGACGAAGGGGACGCATGTTCGGTTCGAACGGTATGGTTTTACTTATATGAGCAGGCGATTGCAAGGGTTATTTTGCCCCTGCGTCAGGGTAGCGAAATATACACTCGTTATAGCGCCACCACTGCAACGGACTGAATTAACTGGATTTATAGCGCCTTAGCTGGCGCCGTAAACCGGGCAGGCATCGACGATCTGGAAGTTGACGCTGCGTTTGCCCTGCCAGGTATTGATCGTGGCATGGCCGGCGAGGTGCATCGGCGCGTTGCCCCCCTTGAGCAGCAAGGGACCGAGTTCGGTATCCATCGCGCGGAAGGCGATTGCCTTGATGCTCGTGCCGCCGGCGGTATCCTGGATATAACAGCTGACATGCCGCTCGCCCACCACCGTCGCGCGGACAACTTTGACGCCTGTCAGCGCGAAGCGCGGCTCGCTATGCCCTGCGCCGAACGGCGCGAGCAACTGCAGCTTTTCCACGAGGTCGATGGAGAGAGCCGGCGTAGAAAGCACGCTGTCTAGTTTCAGTTCGGGGTTGAGGGTATTGCCTTGCAGCTGGTTGCGCGCGTGATCGTTGAGGAAGGTGCAAAGCTCGGCGAACTTCGCGCGCGCGACGGTGAAGCCGGCCGCCATTTTGTGACCGCCGCCGGCGATCAGCAGCCCCGCCTCTTTCGCCGCGATGATCGACGCGCCAAGGTCAATGCCGGTCACGGAGCGCGCCGAGGCCTTGCCGATGTCGCGGTCGTCGAAAGAGACGATGCAGGTCGGGCGGTTGTATTTTTCCTTGATGCGCGCGGCGACGATGCCGATCACGCCCGGATGCCAGCCGTCACCGCTTGCGACGATGACGAGATCATCGGTGATCTTTTCCTCGACATAGGCAACGGCGCCCTCGATCACGTCTTCTTCGATGTTTTTGCGCTCGGCATTATATTCGTGCAGCTTTTTCGCAAGCACGCGCGCCTCCAGCGTGTCCTCGGTCGCCAGCAGCCGCCAGCCGAGATTTGCTTCCCCGACCCGTCCGCCCGCATTAACGCGCGGGCCGAACACGAAACCGGCATGGAAGGCGTTTGGCGGCTCGGAAACCGCGGCCAGATCCGCGAGCGCGGCGAGGCCGGGGTTGAGGCGCATGCCCATCACGCGCAGGCCCTGCGAAACGAAGGCGCGGTTGACGCCGGTCAGCGGCACAATGTCGCAGACCGTGCCCAGCGCGACGATGTCGAGCCACTGCAGAATGCGCGGCTCCGGCCGTTGCTCGTTGTACCAGCCGTGGTTGCGTAGCAGGCGGTTGACGGCGACGATGGTCAGGAAGGTGACGCCGACCGCTGCCATGTGCCCCTGCCCGCTCGTGTCGTCGAGGCGGTTCGGGTTGACGACGGCATGCACCGGCGGCAGCTGCGGCTCCGCGCGGTGATGGTCGAGAACGATGATATCAAGGCCGGCCGCCGCGCCAATCGCCAGCGGCTCGAATGCCGTGATGCCGCAATCGACCGTAAGCAGCAGGCGGATGCCCTCGCTTTGCAGGCGCAGCAGCGCGGGCGCGTTGGGGCCATAGCCTTCTGTGATACGGTCGGGAATATACACGGTGATATCGCGGCCCTGCGCGCGGAAGAAGCGCTTGAGCAGGGCGGAAGATGTCGCGCCGTCGACATCGTAGTCGCCGAACACCGCGACCTTCTCGCCGGTCATGATGGCGGAGGCGATACGTTCCGCCGCCTTGTCCATGTCCTGCAGGGTGGACGGATCGGGAAGCTGCGCTTTCAGCGTCGGGTTCAGAAACTCCTCGACCCCCTCGAAACCGACGCCGCGGGAGACGAGGATGCGGCTGACCATCTCGGGCAGGTCATGCGCCTGCGCGATGCCGGCGGCGAGGCGGTCATCGGTCTGCGCGAAGCTCCAGCGCTTGCCGAGCACCGATTTTTCGACGGACAAAACGGCAGGCTGCTGGAGCGGCGCATTTGGTACGCCGGCCTTTTCAAGAAACTGCGCTGCCGGTTTGACCAAGGTCATTACCTGAAACCGCCTTTGAGGGTGAAGTTA
>DASPMW010000187.1:0-2600 GCA_035626855.1 Patescibacteria group bacterium | reverse complement strand
GCGGCGCGGGTGATGAACCGCGTCCGGGACATGCGCGGCGGCAAGGAGTACGATGCGGCGTTCGGCAAGCGCATGCACGGCGAGGGCATCTGGGCCGACCTTATCCGGCAGCGCTTCGAAAAAGCGGCCGCGCGGCTCGGGATGGGTTCGCGCTCGAAGGGGCTTGCAGAACTTGACACCTCGCAGTTCAGGCGCCCCCTGCCGA
The DNA here is from genome assembly GCA_035626855.1 of Patescibacteria group bacterium. Taxonomy (GTDB): domain Bacteria; phylum Pseudomonadota; class Alphaproteobacteria; order Micavibrionales; family UBA2020; genus JAPWJZ01. Next base: position 2,395 of record DASPMW010000187.1, on the reverse strand, counting down.
TGGGGGTACAGCAGATGGGGGGACAGTTTGAACTATTCTGATCGCTGCCGTCGGCTGCATTGCGGCGCGGCGCCCCCCGCCAAATTTTGCTTGCGGTTGGCCAGCCCGGGGAGTGCGGGATGATTGCCTCCCCCGCAGCCATGTTTCGGTCGATCCCGAATATTGGAAAGCCGATTGAGCCCTGTCATCGTGCGGTCACACTGACGCCGTATCATCTTTCCATCTGCTGTACATGCAACCGATATGCATGACGGTAGGCAGGTGTGCCGCGGATCCCGAACAGACACGGGGCGGCACGCCGACCACCCCCGCCTGTCCTCCCTTCTCCCCTTTTGGAAAACTTTTCCGGCAGGAAGCTCGAAATGCCGCTGCTGCCCGGTGAACCTGCACGGAAAGAAACCGTCTACAGGCAAAAGCCCGACGCGCTTCTTCGATGCGCGCGCTATTCTTTTGTTCGTTGCCAATTGGAGTCGACCGAATGAACCTGATGATCACCGGACACCATGTCGATGTCAGTCAAGCCTTGCGTGAGTATGTGGAGAACAAGCTCGACCGTGTCGTACGCCACTTTGACCAGATCATCGATATTGCGGTGATACTTGGTGTCGAGAAACCGTCCGAAAAGGACAAGCGCCAGCGCGCCGAAGTCAACCTGCGGCTCAAGGGCAACGTCATCCATGTCGAGCATTTCGCGGAAGACCTGTACGCCGCCATCGACGGCCTGGTGGATAAGCTCGACCGCCAGGTGCTCAAGCACAAAGGCAAGGTCCAGGGGCACCAGAACGAGGCCATCAAGCACATCAGCTCGGGCCTCTGAGCTTATTTCTTGCGCGAAGCAGGACGCGCTCCCGGCGTCCGTGTGTAAGGCAGGAAGAGGCTGAGCACCTGCGCGAAGCCCCATTCAAGATGGTCGCGCGTCGCGTTGCCGATGTTGTGCCGTGAGTCAAGGTAATCCAGCCAATAGCTGGAAATGATCCAGGCGTTGACCACGAGCCGCTCCAGCTCCTCGTCGCTCGCGGCCAGCAACCCGCGCTCGACCATCTGCTTCAGCGCGCGCTTGATGTCGGCTTGACCGCGGTCAGCGAGCGTGATGCATCTCGCGCGCAGCTGCGGTGCCATGCGCTTGATCTCCGCGCCGTCGCGATAGAAGAAGCGCCATTCCCACATCAGCCTGAACCAGCGCCGCAGGTAGGCCAGCCCCGGGTCGTGCTCGTCCTCCGTTTCCGGCGGCGCATTGGCCACTGCGTTCAGCGCCGCTTCGAATCCCTCGAACAGTGCAACGAGGATGTCTTCCTTCTTCTTGAAGTAGTAATACAGGTTTCCCTCATTGATGCCGGCGGTGCGCGCGATTTCCGCCGTCGTGACCGCCGCCGGCCCCGACTCGTTGAACAGGCGCAAGCAGACCTCCAGGATGCGGTCCCGCGTGCGGATAGCGACTTCGCTCATGATCATTCGTGTTGACAGGTTTAAGGTAGTTACCTTAACGTGGATCTTGCAACAAACGCATTTCCTTGTCCATTTCAGGGGACGGGGCAACCCGGTTAGCGGAGGACGGCATGAGCTGGCAAGCACGTGTTTTCAGTTTCATCCTGCGGCAGACCTTCAAGCGCCGGCTCGCTGCGGCGCGGGATGCCATGCAAGCGCGCGCCGTACTCAACAGCGGGCGTCTCGGTATGCCCGGCGGGGTTCGGGTGAGCAGCGCGTCGCTGGGCGGCATCGCCGGCGAATGGCTTGAATCGCCGCATTCCAACGGCATCACGCTGCTTTACCTGCACGGCGGCGGTTACTTTGCCTGCTCGCCGCGCTCGCACCGCGCAGTGACCGGATTTTACGCTCGCCAGGGCTTTCGTGTCTTCGTCCCCGATTACCGGCTTGCGCCGGAGCATCCCTTTCCCGCGGCCGTGGAGGATGCGGAAGCCGTCTATGCGGCCCTTGTCGACAGTGGCATCGATCCGCGCCGCGTCGTGCTCTCCGGCGACTCCGCCGGCGGCGGCCTGTCGCTGGCCTTGCTGCTGCGCATCCGTGAGCGCGGCCTGCCGATGCCTGCCGCTGCCGCCCTGTTTTCCCCGCTGACCGACCTCGCGGCGACCGGGGCGTCGATCACCCGCAACGATGCGCGCTGCGCGATGTTCCGCGGCGCCCGCATCGCCATCGGTGCCAGCTTCTATCTCAACGGAGCCGACCCGCGCACCCCGCTTGCGTCGCCGCTCTATGCGGACCTGCACGGCCTTCCTCCGCTGCTGGTGCACGTCGGCGCCGACGAAGTGCTGCTCGATGATTCCACACGGCTGGCCGAACGGGCGCAGGCAGCCGGCGTGGAGGTGGCGCTGCGCATCTGGCCCGACGTGCCGCATGTCTGGCAATTGTTCCACCGCTACATTCCCGAGGGCCGCCT
>DASPMW010000186.1:0-16626 GCA_035626855.1 Patescibacteria group bacterium | reverse complement strand
TGTTGGCGACCCACTTGCCGATATAAGCAGGAATATCCTCGATGGATTGCAACTGGTCGGCGTAGCTGTAGACGCCGGCCATGATGCGCTCGCAGGCCGGCCCGTCCCGCTCGATTTTTACGATCAGCAGGGGGCGGGCGTTGTCTTCGGGATAGGCGCCAAGCTTGTCGCCGAGGCCTTTGACGGGCATCGGCAGGTTGCGCACGCGCTTCGATGCCATGTCTTCGGTCGTCACGAGCGGCCTTGCATAGGCGATCCAGAGATGCAGCCCCCGGCTTTCCGCGCCCGTGCCGCGCTCTTTATAAAAATTCTTGTCCACGCGCACCATGAATTTTTCGCCATTGCGCCTCGGCAGCGCGTCGAGCGTTTCGAGCAGGGGCTGGAGCGTTTTACGGTAGTCGGCGAAGGCGGCGTCAAATTTCTGCTGGCGTTCGCGCTCTGCGCGGCGGTTGGCGGCGCGGGTGGCGCGCAATTCGGCGGCGAGCTGTTTGTCCTTGCGGTCCTGTTCATCCAGGACTTTTTGGGCGGCGTCGAAAAATTCGGCGGCGGTATTCCTTGCACGGGTTGCCATGGTTGTTTCCTTTGCGTTCAGGTTGAATGCCCGCGACTATGCGCCGCCAAGCGCGTTATGTCAACGGACGGGCCGGAAGGTACTGAGCGAACAGGATTAAATGGCTTGAACAGCGCAGCGCCGCTGTGCCGCACGGGGTTGTCGCACGGACAAAGCGTTAACCGGCGGGCTTGGCGAAGCTCGGGCCGACCTTGCACTGGGTGACCTTGATTTCGCCCCAGACATCGCCGGTCACATAGGGTTCTGTTTTGAGGTATTCGTCGACCGCCGCACGATCGGGCAGGTCGAGCACGATCATCGAGCCGCACATCTGGCCCTCATCGTTCAGCAGCGCGACGCCGTAAAGCATGCGGCCGTCCGCCTTCATCGCGCCGCAGACATCGATATGCGCCTGACGCTGCGCCATGCGACGCTCCAGCGCGTTGGGATGATCGAGACCCATGACGATGAACTGCATTGTTACCTTACTTTCTTTTCGAGCCAGCTGTTGGGAAGGAAATACATGACCGCGACCGCGAAGTTGAGTGCCAGCGCGATCAGTGGATTGGTATGGGCGAGGACGGCGGCGCCAAGGTAAAGCGCCTGCGCGACGCCGACCTTGATGAGCGTGGCTTTTTTCATGCAGCGCTTGTCGCCGTCGGGCAGGTCGGCATGGCGGAACACGGCAAGCACGAGTTTGCCGAAGGACGCCGCGCAGATAAAGGCCCAGAAGGAATAGATCGAAATCGTAAAGGGGCTGATATGGTTTTCAGCCATATAGCCGGTGAAGAAAGGGATCAGCGACACCGTGAACAGCAGCGCCATGTTCGACCACAGGATGCGGGTATCGACGCGGCGGACAAGGTGGAACAGCAGGTGATGGTTGAGCCAGTATTCCGCGACCAGCAGGAAACTGAGCAGGTAGCTGACGAAAACCGGCCATTGCGCCAGTAGCGCGTCCATCGACTGCTCATGCGGGATCTTCAGCTCCAGCACCATGATCGTGATGATGATGGCGATAACGCCGTCGGAGAAGGCTTCGAGGCGAGTGGGGGTTAATTCGCGTTCCTGCGGCTTGGAGGCGGGCATTACTCCCCGCTATTCCCGTTCCCGTTCGCGATTTCGTCGAAGGTTTCTTTCTTGGGCATGCCGACGACGTTGAAGCCGCAATCGACATAGTGGTTTTCGCCGGTGACGGCGGAGGACAGGTCGGAGAGGAAATAAAGGGCGGTGTTGCCGAGTTCTTCCAGCGTCACGGGGCGGCCGAGCGGGCTTGCCTTGGTCGTGAACTTGAAGGTATGGCGCGCGTTGCCGATCACGGCGCCGGCAAGCGTGCGCATCGGGCCGGCGGAGATCGAGTTGACGCGGATGTTTTTCGGGCCGAGATCGGCCGCCATATAGCGCACCGAGGCCTCCAGCGCCGCCTTTGCCACGCCCATGACGTTATAATTCGGCATAACGCGCTCGGAGCCGAGATAGCTGAGCGTGATCATGCTGCCGCCATTCGTCATCAGGTCCTTCGCGCGGCGCGCGACGGAGGTGAAGGAATAGCACGACACATGCATCGAGGTGAGGAAGTTCGCAAGCGTCGTATCGACATACTGCCCCTTCAGCTCGTTCTTGTCAGAGAAAGCGATGGCGTGGACGAGGAAGTCGATATTGCCCCAGTCGTTTTTCAGCTGCGCGAAGACGCGGTCCAGATCGTCTTCCTTGGACGCGTCGCACTGGATGACGGTTTTCGCGCCGATGCTTTCCGCGAGCGGGCGGAGGCGCTTGCCGAAAGCTTCGTCCTGGTAGGTGAACGCCATTTCCGCGCCATGCTTGTGCAGCGTCTGCGCGATGCCCCAGGCGATGGAGTGATCGTTCGCGACCCCCATCACCAGACCGCGCTTGCCCTTCATTATTGAGTCCACCGGCTTAACCCTCCACTTTCGAAAGGGCGAGCGTGCAGTTGGTGCCGCCGAAGCCGAAGCTGTTTGAAATGACGTTATTCAGGTTCGCGTTGTCGATGCGCTTGGTCACGAGCGGCAGGTCGGCTGCTTCCGGATCGACGGTTTCGACGTTGGCGGATGCTGTAACGAAATTGTGCTTCATCATCAGGAGGCAATAAATCGCCTCCTGCACGCCGGTTGCGCCGAGGGAATGGCCGGTCAGCGACTTGGTCGAGCTGAAATTCGGCACCTTGTCGCCGAATACCTCGCGGATTGCCTTCAGCTCCGCGCCGTCGCCGACGGGGGTGGAGGTGCCGTGGGTGTTGATATAATCGACCGGGCCTTTCAGCGTCGCCATCGCCTGCTTCATGCAGCGTGCCGCTCCTTCGCCTGAGGGCGCAACCATATCGTAACCGTCCGAGGTCGCGCCGTAGCCCGTGACTTCGGCATAGATTTTCGCGCCGCGCGCTTTTGCGTGTTCGTATTCCTCGAGCACGACAACGCCGCCGCCGCCCGCGATCACGAAACCGTCGCGGTTCGCGTCATAGGCGCGGGATGCTTTTTCCGGCGTTGCGTTGTATTTGGACGATAGCGCGCCCATCGCGTCGAACAGCACCGTCAGCGACCAGTCGAGTTCCTCGCCGCCGCCGGCGAAGACGATATCCTGCTTGCCCCACTGGATCAGCTCCGCGCCGTTGCCGATGCAATGCGCGGAGGTCGCGCAGGCCGAGGTCAGCGAATAGTTATAGCCCTTGATCTTGAAGGGCGTCGCCAGCGTCGCGGAGTTGGTGGAGGACATGCACTGCGTCACGCGATAAGGCCCGATGCGCTTGGGGCCTTTTTCGCGCGCGACATCGAACGATTCAAGTAGGTTTTTCGTCGAAGGACCGCCGGAGCCCATGATCAGCCCCGTGCGTTCGTTCGACACATCGGATTCAGAAAGCCCTGCATCCGCAATTGCCTGCTGCATGGCGAGATAATTGTACGCAGCGCCATCGCCCATGAAGCGCAGGACCTTGCGGTCGACCGCTTCCTCGAGATTGATATTGGGCATGCCGTGGACATGGCTGCGGAAACCCATCTCGGCATATTTCGGCGCGAAGACGATGCCCGACTTGCCTTCCTTCAGCGATTGCGTAACGGCGTCCTGATCGTTGCCGATGCAGGAAATAATGCCGATGCCGGTGATGACGACACGTCTCATGGCTTTGCCCTTTATTGTTTTTATTTTGTTTACAGCGAGCGCGGGTTTTCGAACAACCCGACTTTCAGGTCGGTCGCTTCGTAGATCACCTTGCCGTCGACCTCCACGACGCCGTCGGCGATGCCGAGGACGAGCTTGCGGTTGATGACCCGCTTGATGTTGAGGCGGTAGGTGACTTTCTTCGCTTCAGGCAGGACCTGGCCGGAGAACTTCACTTCGCCGACGCCGAGCGCGCGGCCGGAGCCCTGCGCGCCCGTCCAGCCGAGGTAAAAGCCGAGCAGCTGCCAGACAGCGTCGAGGCCGAGGCAGCCCGGCATGACGGGGTCGCCGATGAAATGGCATTGGAAGAACCAGAGATCCGGCTTCACATCAAGCTCGGCCACCAGCTCGCCCTTGCCATGGGCGCCGCCCTCGGCGCTCAGATGCGTGATGCGGTCGAACATGAGCATTGGCGGCATCGGCAGCTTCGCGTTGCCGGGTCCGAACAATTCGCCCTTCGCGCAGGCGATCAGATCGTCATAGCCGTAGCTGGATTTCGGTGTAAAACTCATCGCTTCTTCGGAGACTTTCGTTTTCAGGTTTTGCACGGATGCTTCCCCCTTTGTGTTGAAAAATCAGCCCTTCACACATCAGGCCTTTATTGCTTCGTCCCTGTATTTCGCGCCCAGAATCATGCCGGTTTTCGCCAGCGATTTTGCAATACTCGGGTGTATCTGTCCAACATCTTCAACGGTCACCACGGCGACCATCCGCCCTACTGATTTAGCGACGGAAACCGCGCGGCCAAGGGGGTCGTCGAGGCCGATCAGCACGAAAAACTCCTCGATCTCGGGCTTCAGCCGCGCGAGATATTCTGGAATATTCTTGCCTTCGGTATCGTTCGCCGCAGAAAGCTTGCCCCAGTTCTTGATGCCGGGCGTGCCGTGCCGAATGGATTCACGCACCATGACATTGGTGAAATCCTGCTCGGCCTCGGTCGGCAGCGGCTGCGACATTTCGGCAAGCGCGTAGTAATGCCCCGCGACGGCGGAGAGCGCGACGATCCCCTCGCCCGGCGCATTGCCGTCGGCGATGAATTCCTCGATCAGCAGGTCGCAGAAATCCTGGGTCGCCATTTCAAACGTCAGCGACAGGATCACCCCCTCGATGAGTACGCGCAGCAGCCGCTCGCGCGGATAACCCTTTTTCTCCCAGACGGGAAAGTCATTGATGATCATCGCGATCGCGATTTCGTGGATATCGTCGAGCCCCTTCGGCAGCTTTTTGGCAATGCCGCGGCCCAGCTGGCGGCCGAGCTCGGTGTCGCGGTCGAGCGTCCAGGCAAGCGGCATCAGCGCATCCGGCGTGTCGCCTTCGGCGGGGTCGGCATGCAGCAGGTCGGAAATGCGGTGGAAGGCCTGCTCCATCACGATATCCGGCTCTTCATATTCGACGAGGGTTTCCGTGATCATGCCGGCATAAATGCAGATCGTACGCACCATGCGCGCTTCGGCGTCGGTGTCCTTCAGGAGCGCGTCGAGGCGGATCGTGATCGCCTTCGCTTCTTCCTTCAGCTTTTCCTGGTGTTCGGGGGAGGACAAAAGGGGCTTACTCCTTGAACGTTTCGTCCGGGTAAACGCCCCAGATATCCGATCTTTTGATCCAGCCTTCATAGCTTGCGATTTTCAGGTCGCACCAGTCGCCCTGGCATGTCTCGAGATCGGCGACGACCCCGGGCTCGAGCCGCACGACAGGCGGCGCGTTCGGGTCGGGCTTTGCGAGCAGCGTGCGCAGCTGGTCCTTCACGATGACCGCGCGGCGGCCGGAGAGCATGGCCTTATGCACCCAGCCGCGATCGCCGTCCTTGTCGCGCACTTCGCGCCAGACTTCGAATTCCCGGGTGACTTCAACCGGCAGGCCGCCCTTCCGGATGACGAGCTTGATCGGGTAGCGCGTGCCGGGCCCGGTGCGCAGGTTGACTTCATCGGGGCCAAGCGTGACGAAGCGCGGCACGGGCAGACCGCCGCCCGGCTGGTTGTCGGCGGGGTCGGTCGGCTCGCCCTTGCCTTTCACGGCGGCGGCGGCTTTTTTCAGCGCAGCCTTCGCGGGCGCGACAGGCTGTTTTGCCTCTTCGGCCGCCCGCGCGGGGAAGCTGAGGAATAGCGTCAGAAGCAGCGCCAGCGTGATGGTTTTCGCCATTTTGAACATTCTGGCAGAATAGGCATAAAACGCCCCTGTACCAAAGGTTTTTTCCGCTATTTTCAGGGGATTCTATATATTGACATAACCTGAGCCGCTCCTATAATCCCGCCCAAATCACATTTTCAGAAACGGGGCGTTTGCCATGAAACTCATTCCGCAGCGATTGAAGAACCTTTTCACGCGCAAGAGCAAGAAAGCCGCCCAGCCCGCCCCCGCCGCGTTCGAAACAGCGGTTGCCCCTGAACCCGTTATCGAAGCCCCGAAACAGCCCAGCCTGCAGGAAAAGCGCCTGCCGCGCCTGAATGCTTTCAAGTCGGAAAACGGCGTTTATACCCTCGGTCTGGATATCCAGCGCCCGGTGAGCGGCGTCATGGGCGATAAAACGATGGTCATGGTCAATAACCGCGAGGCAGATATCTATTTGATGCTGGTGGGCAATTCCCCGCTGGCGGGTGCCCGGCACGTCGCGAATGCAATCGAAGAGCACATGATCAAGCATTTCGGCCTCGATGTCGGCAAAACCTATTTCAAGATGAAGAACGAGAACTTCTACATCGACGGTTACGACGCCTTCACCGGCCTGCCGCCGGGGGGCCAGTACCAGGTTGTTCTGGTGCCGGAGGGCAATAACTGGAAACCGCCCGTGATGGTGCCGCCTGCTCGTAAGGCGCTTCCCGAGAGCAGCCCCCTGCTCTCCGCCCCCGTCCTACCGCCCTGGTTGCAGCGCAAACTCGCTGACGCAAACAAACCCAAGCCGCCGCAACCGAAATAAGATGCGCGCAGTCAGCCTAATAGCCTTTTTCTCTGCAAGCACGCCGTTGCTAGCTGGCACGCCCAATTTCGATGCAGAGATAGTTTCCAGTCCTCGACTACTTTCATATGCTCAGCTGGAAAAAACCACGTTACTCGCTGAAAAAGGCGACTATTTGGCTCAAATTAAGCTCTGCGAATATTATCCATCGTCCCCTTACGCGGAAGGATACTGGAGCGACGCCGAATATGAGACAGGAAAGAAATGGTGTTTGTTGGCATCTGAACACGGGGATGCAGCTTCACAATTCAAACTCGCACTCATTTATTCTAGCGATCTAGAAAACAAAGATTTTGCATCTGCGTACTTCTGGGGAAAAATCGGGGCTAAATCCGATCTAGAACGCCGTTTTGTTGGCAGCATCAAAAAGCAGCTCACCGTTCAAAAACTCGAGGAAATGGACAAAGCTGTAGAGCTATGGATCAAAAAAAATTGAGTAAAATCAACGATCTTTAATATTTGCGGTTTTCCGGAAAATACTATATAAATACCCGCATGAAACAGGGCGAAATTACCGCGAAGAAACTGGACCGCACCGTTTCCGTGGCCCCCATGATGGGGTGGACGGATCGGCATGACAGGTATTTCCTGCGCCTGATTTCCCCGAACGCTCTGCTTTATACCGTCATGATCACGACCGGCGCGCTGATCTATGGCAAGAAGCTGGACGTGCTCGACTATAACCCGGAGGAGCATCCGGTCGCCCTGCAGCTCGGCGGATCAGACCCAAAAGAGCTGGGCGAATGCGCGAAGCTGGCCGAGCAATATGGTTATGACGAAGTGAACCTGAATTGCGGCTGTCCGTCCGACCGCGTGCAGAAAGGCAAGTTCGGCGCCTGCCTGATGGCGGAGCCGCAGCTGGTTGCGGACGGCATCGACGCGATGCGGCAGGCGGTCAGCATTCCGGTTACCGTCAAAACGCGGATTGGCATTGATAATCACGATAGTTACGGCTTTTTGCTCGACTTCGTTGGCAAGATTGCCGAAAAGGGCTGCGACACCTTCATCATCCATGCGCGCAAGGCTTTACTGAATGGTTTAAGTCCGGCCGAGAACCGTACTGTTCCGCCACTGAATTACGACCGCGCGTACCAGCTTAAAAAGGATTTCCCGCACCTCAACATCATTCTCAACGGCGGCATCAAAACCGTTGAGAGCATTCAGGAGGCGTTGAAGCAGGTGGATGGCGTGATGATCGGCCGGGAGGCATATTCCAATCCCTACTTCCTCGCCACGATCGAGCGGGAGATTTTCGGCAATACGAACGTCCGCAGCCGACGCGAGGTGATGGACGCGCTGATGCCCTATATCGACAGAAGTTTACAGAACGGCGTGCCGCTGAAAGATATCACGCGCCATATCCTCGGCCTCTATCAGGGCCTGCGCGGCGGTCGGAAGTGGCGCCAGGTCCTGAGCAGCGAGGCCTACAAGCCCGCCGCCAACGCCAATACCGTACTTATGGCACTTGCCCAAGTTGCTGATGCATAACGAGAATACGATGCATGAAAAGCTATTCCCTTCACGGCAAGACTGGTATAGTTATTCGTCTATTGGGGACTTATAGAGACCATGATTAATCAGGGCACTCCTGCCACAACCAGATTTAGCATGCAGCCGTCTTGGACCAGGCTCAACCGCGAGCAATCGCATGAGGTGTTGGACAAGCTGAGCGGCCATAAGGACGCTGTCGTCTTCTCGAAGGAAGCGACCGAGGTGTCGTGGCGCAGCCTGCCCTTCTATAACAATTACCGCCTCTACCGCCTGATCAACTACGCGACTATGCCGACCTTCAGCATGCAGTACATCAGCAACGGCGAGGAATTCCTGAGCGTCGACGGCACGGCGAACCCGATCTATACCGTCAACGAAAAAGACGGCATCCGCCTGAACGAGATGAACGTCATTCCCTATCTCGATTTCTTCTTCACCAACGTGCAGGGTTCGGAGGGCGATATCTTCCTCATCAAGGACCCGCGCAAGATGCCGATGCTGGACTCTTTGAGCGAAGGCCAGCAGCAGAGCGTCATCAACAGCTTCAAGCCGCTCAAGGTCGCTTATGATGCGACCCAGCATGTGCATCGCGTGAGCGGCACGATCTATTACGGCGGCGGGCTTATTTCGGCGACCATCCTCGTCACCTCGGACGGCAAGCTCGCCTTCCAGGACCAGAACCTTTTGCTGACGGGCATTCACTTCCCTTACAGCCCGTACAGCCAGCATTGGCTTGAAGGCTGATTTAATGACCAACGCGCCTCGCCTCCAGGATTTTCTCGCCGGCGGACAGACGCTGCCGCCGGACGATGTGATGATCGAGAAAGCACTCGATATCCTCAACCACTCGGCGCATGGCCAGCAGCTCGCCTCCTTCGTGAGCCTGAACCAGATCAGCATCCGCATCATGGCGACGCCGCAGCCCACGACTTACCTGCCGGAGGCGAAGCTTGTTTATATCGGCTTCAGCCGCAACAACCCGGTCAGCCCCGCCCGCTTCGTCCTCATGCTGGGCGGCATTCTGCGCGAGGCGCAGCAGGAATTCGCGGGCATCAAGCACCCGCACCTGCACGCGCCGATGCAGGAGCACATGAAAGTCTCGATGGCGAAGCACGAGGACAAGATCTGGTATATGTGCACGATCGCCTGCGAGCTGAATGACATGGAAGTCTTCGCGGAGTACAAATTCCTCGACGAGCTGCGCAAAATGGGTCATTCGGAATCCCTCGACCTCTATCTCAAGCAAGAGCGTAAAAACGCCTGATTCCATCAAGAATCACTTTTCTTCCAAAAACGCTGCGATTTCAGGAACTTTCGATCCGCGTCATTAATTAAGCTTAATGAAGGTGCGCGAACATCGCTTTGCATCATGTTGGATTCAATATGAAAAAAGGATTGGTTTTGACGTGCTTTGGAAAATACGGGAAGATAACACTATGGGAATGAGATAACCAGTTACGGGGTGAGAGACATGACCTTACATGCAATTGCAGGCAGCCATGAGACCGCAGAATTTGGCCGTGTGAAGAAAGACATCGAATTCCGCGCCACAGGCGCCGAGAAATTCAATCTGGCCGCAGCACCGCGGCAGCCGACGAATAAGGGCCCATCGATGTAAGCGGAGCCGATTCTGCCGATTCGATAGCAATTTCAACGAATCACGCCCCCTTTTCGGGGGCGTTTTTCATGAAATTTTTCCTGTGGATGAACGCTGTTAAGTCTTTAGAAATTAAGTACTAATTAATTAATATGAACGGCTGATCTTAACATTGGTATTTGACAATCAGCGTTTTCTTTCGCATTCTGGTGTTAAGGCGCAATTAAATTGCCCAGAAACAAAAAAGCGAGGAGTAAGGCCATGGACATGAAAAAGATCGAAAGCTTCGAAACCACCGCCGATGCCAAGTATGCTGCACGCGCTATCTCGGCTCGTTATGAAGGCGGCCAGCAGTTTCAGACCCCCGCTCCGTTTCTCCGCCAGGCTCCCGCTGTCTCTTTGGCAGGCGCAGCCTCCGCGTAACTCACGCTGATGCGTTTTTGATAAGGCCCGGGTCCTCCAACCCGGGCCTTTCCTATTGTGCGATGCCGCTCCGGTTGACTTCCCGCCAAAAGGATTTAGGGTCTCGGGGCTGGCGGCAGGGCATATGCAAATACTTTTCATCACATCCACTTATCTCGGCGACAGCATCCTCTCGACGGGCGCGCTGGATCATCTCGCCCGCGAATATCCGGGCGCGGACATAACCGTCGCCTGCGGCCCGGTCGCGGCCGATATCTTCCGAGCCTTCCCGGGCGTTAAAATCGTCATCGTCATGAAGAAGCAGCCATATGCCGGTCACTGGCGCCGGTTGCTGCGTGAAACTTTCGGCACGAAATGGGATCTCGTCGTCGACCTGCGCAACAGCGCGGTGTCCCGCCTGTTGCGCTCGCAGCGGAAGCTTATCTTCCAGACGCGCGACCCCGCACTGCACAAGGTCGCGCAGATCGGCGCGCTGCTGGGCGCGCATCCGCCGCCCGCGCCTATCCTCCACTTCGACGATGCGACGAGGGCCGCGGCTGCGGCGATTGCGCCGGATGGCCCGCCTATCCTCGCCCTCGGCCCGACCGCCAACTGGCCCGGCAAGGAATGGGGCGCGGAAAATTTCGTAGCGCTCGCGCAGCGCATCACGGGCGTAGAGGGATTCATGCCAGGCGCGCGCGTGGCCGTCATTGCCGCCCCGGGAGAGGAAGCGCGCGCAGCGGAGGTGTTGAACAGCATCCCGCCGGATCGCCGCGTCGACGCCATCGCGAAAGGCTCGCCGCTGCTGGGCGCGGCGGTGCTCGCACGCTGCAGTTTTTACGTGGGCAATGATTCCGGCCTGATGCACGCGGCAGCCGCGACGCGCATTCCGACGCTCGGGCTGTTCGGCTATGGCTGGCCGGCGCTTTACGGCCCTTGGGGCGACCGGGGCGTGGCCGTGACGACTGCCGAAACGCCGGACCAGCTGATCGCGCCATATGGCGGCGATCCGGCTATCGTCAAAACTTCCTTGCTGACGTCGCTCACTGTCGATGCCGTGTATGATGCCGCGGCGGCGCTGTGGGGGCGCCAAGCATAACCTGAAATTATTGCGGCGCCTGCGAGCGCTCGCGGGACTGCTTGTCCTTGAGGTCACGGAGCGCGCGCTGCGCTTTTGCCTCGCCCTGGTCAGCCGCGCGCTTTAGCCATTTTTCCGCTTCGCTGTCGTATTGCGGGACGCCCTGCCCTTTCAGGTACAGCATGCCAAGGCTGTATTGCGCCTTGGGATGGCCGGCGAGGGCCGCCTTATAGAACCACTCATAGGCTTCCTTGTAATTCTGCTCGACGCCTTCGCCGAGCTGATAAAGCACGCCAAAGTTATACTGCGCCTTGACGAAGCCTTGCACCGCCGCCTTGTGATACCACTCTGCCGCCTGGCTGAAATCCTTGTCGACCCCGGCGCCCTGCACATGCAGGCTGGCAAGATCGTTCTGCGCCTCGGCAAAGCCTTGGTCTGCCGCAAGGCGGTACCAGCGCGCGGCCTCCTTGGGATCGGCGGTCACCCCCTTGCCCTGCTCATACAGGTTGCCAAGCATGTGCTGCGCCTTGGGATCGCCCTGGTCGGCCGCCTTGCGCGCCCACATTTCCGCCGCCGCCGGGTCTGACGCCACGCCCAGCCCATGCGCATAGAGATACGACAGTTCGAACTGCGCGCCCGGATGGCCCTGCTCCGCCGCCTTCTTGAACCACTCCCAGGCTTCGCGGTCGCTTTGCGCGACGCCGTTGCCAAGGCGGAACAGCATGCCACGGTTATACTGTGCCTCGACATTGCCTTTTTCCGCGGCCTTGCGAAACCAGTCGGACGCCTCGCGGTAGAATTGCGGGACGCCGACGCCGTCCCGATACATGCGCGCGATCGCGACCATGGCCGTGACGTTGCCCTGATCGGCGGCCTTGAGGTACCACTTGGCCGCGGCATTGTAATCGACGACCCCGCTCTTGCCCTGAAACAGCAGGTCGCCGAGCGCAAGCTGCGCGTTGACGAGCCCTTGTTCCGCCGCCTTGCGGTACCACTTTTCGGCTTCTTTCCAATCCATCTTGACGCCGAGACCGGCCGAATAGAGCCCGCCGAGATTCGATTGCGCATTGGCATTGCCCTGTTCAGCCGCCTTGCGGAACCATTTCTCCGCTTCGGTGAAGTCAGGGCTGCCGAGCTTGCCGTTCTTGTAGATAAAACCAAGGTTGTTCTGCGCATCGGCATTGCCGAGATCGGCCGCCAGGCGCCACCATTTCTCGGCTTCCTTCCAGTCCTGCGGCGCTCCCTGCCCTTGCGCATAGGCAAAGCCGAGCCGGTATTGTGCATCGGCATCGCCCTTTTCCGCCTTCACGCGCATGGTCGCCACATCCTCCTGCGCAAGCGCAGGCCCGGCGAGCAGCAGCAGGCTGAAAAATACGAGGAAAAGCACACGCATAGGCGAAACCTTTTTATTTTCCATTTTCGCCTGAATTTCTTTTCTTATCAACCGCCTTCTCCCCGATATTGACATAAAGGACAGCGATCATTACCCTTTCCCGCGCATGACCAACGCATTCACCAGTTCCGAGGCAATCGCGCGCGCTTTCAAGGCCGCCGATGCCGAGGATATCGACGCGCTGCGCCGTTTCCTGATCGGCGGCGGCGACCCGAATGCGAGAAACGCGGACGGCCTGACACTGCTGCAGTTTGCGGCATCGAAAAGCCACTATATCGCGGCGACGATATTGCTGGACGGCGGCGCCGACCCGAATGCGCGCGGCGGCGAATATCAGCAGACGGCGCTTCATTACGCGGCGGAGCGCGATTATGCCCAGCTGATCGAACTTCTGGCGGAATACAAGGCAGACCCGAACCTGAAGGATAAACACGGCCAGACGCCGCTGCATCTCGCCGCGCATGAAGGCTCGCCGCGGGCGGCCGTCGCGCTGACCAAGGCAGGCGCGGATGTGTTCATGAAGGACAGGCGCGGCGATACGGCGCGGGACATCGCAACCTGGCGGCAGCGCGAGGTTCTCGACTTCGCCTGGCAGGAATATATCGATATTGAAAGGCATCTCGGCAAAGTGATGCATGACCGGCGCGAGCAAAGCGCGGCATGGCAGCGTCAGCAGGATGCGAAACTGCAGGGCGACCTGGGCGCGCTGAAAAAGCACAATCCGGGACGTTTCAAACTGGGGCCCGGCTAGCAATGTATATCAATCACACGCACCCCAAGGCGATCGAGGATATGTTCAAGTCGGTCGATGACGAAGACCTCGACAACCTGCGCTTTTACATCACCGACGGCGCGGACCCCGACCAGAAAAACGATAAGGGCATCACGCTGCTGCAGCATGCGATGACCAACCGCAAGATCGCCGCTGCCGAGACGCTGCTGGAAATGGGCGCGGACCCCGATTTCGCGGATGCGCGCGGCGAGACGGCTTTACATTATGCGGCGCGCATGAATCATACCCACATGATCGGCGTGCTCCTGCACAACCAGGCCAGTATCGACAAGCCGGATGATTTCGGCTGGACTCCGCTGCATACCGCTGCCGCCTGCGGCAAGCTCGAGGCCGTAAAGGAACTCGTCGAGCACGGCGCGGATATGAGCCTGAAGGACAGCCAGCGCGACCGCCCCCTCGACCTCGTCGTGCTGCGCGCGAACCACCAGAATGCCGTCATCAGCGCGCCCTATCCGCCTGTCGTTGCTTATCTGCGCGAGCAGATGGAAAAGAAGACCGTGCCGATCGCATCCCCTGAAGAGCGCGAAACCCTCGTCGCGCGCGACATGCAGGCGCTGCGCCGTCATAACCCCGGCCGCTACAAGTTGCGCCCGTGAAGTTCTGCGATGTCGTGATCATTGGCGCAGGCGCCGCCGGCATGATGTGCGCCATCGAGGCGGCGCAGCGCGGCCGCAAGGTGCTGCTGGTCGATCATGCTTCCGCGCCCGGCGAGAAAATCCGCATCTCCGGCGGCGGCCGCTGCAACTTCACCAATATCCATTCGACCCATGCCAATTTCCTCTCGACCAATCCGCATTTCGCGAAATCGGCGCTGGCGCGCTATACGCCTGCGGATTTCATCAAGCTCATCGAGAAGCACAAGATCGCCTATCACGAAAAGACGCTCGGGCAGCTGTTCTGCGACGTGTCGGCCAAACAGATCATCAATATGCTGCTGGCGGAAATGCTGGGCGCCGGCGTGCGGCTCAAGCTCAATACCAAAATCGACGGCATCAGCCGCATGCAGGACGGTAAATTCGCGGTCATGGCGGGGGACGAGGTTTACCAGCCGCAATCGGTGGTGATCGCGACGGGCGGGCTTTCGATCCCGAAAATGGGCGCCACGGGATTTGGCTATGACATCGCGCGGCAGTTCGGCATCAACGTCTTGCCGACCCGCGCCGGGCTTGTGCCCCTGCTTTTCGATGATGCGCTGCTGGCTGACACGAAGCTGCTTTCTGGCCTCTCCGTCGATCCGACCGAAACGTCCTATGACGGTACGACCTTCCGAGAGGCGTTGTTGTTCACGCATAAAGGAATTTCCGGCCCGAGCATCCTGCAGATTTCTTCCTACTGGCGGGAGGGAGAGGATATCCTCGTCAACCTCTGGCCCGATGCCGATATGTTCGAGGAGCTGAAGCGCCAGCGGCAGGACGGCAACAAGTCGCAGCTGCGGAACGCGGTCGCACGCTATATCCCCCAGCGCCTCGCCGACCTGATCGCGCAGGAAACCGGCATCGACGGCGTCGTGGCCGACATGTCGGACCAAAAGCTGCGCACCGTCGCCGATCGCATCCACCGCTGGCGCGTGCGGCCGACGGGCACCGAGGGCTACCGCACCGCCGAAGTCACGCTGGGCGGCGTCGACACCGACGAGCTATCCTCCAAAACCATGGAGGCAAAGAAAGCGCCGGGCCTCTTTTTCATCGGCGAGGTCGTTGATGTCACCGGCCACCTCGGCGGTCATAACTTCCAGTGGGCCTGGGCGTCCGGCTGGTGCGCGGGGCAATTCGCCTGATATTCCTCGAATTTTCGCCCGTTGACATAACCGGCGCCTCGGCTAGACTGCCCGCATATCAATCATAGCAGGGTATCATGACCGAACCTCAGCATAGCGTCCGCGACATCATCAATAAATATTCCCCCATCGTGAACGGCCGCAGCGGCCCCTCTTCCCTCTTTTTCAAGGCAGCGGCCCGCTCGTTGGAGGCCTTGCAATCAACGGCGCAGGCAGCCTCCGACTGGGTTTATCCCTCGGGCATCCAGAACACGGCGGGCCAGCTGCTCGTCAACACCCCTCCTATTATCGCCGCGACCTTCGCGCGCATGGAAAGGCGCCTGCAGGACAGCTTCCGCGCTGCCGCGTCAAAATATGCGCGCCCGTTGGAGCGCGAAAACTTCCACGCCGTTGCGGAGGAGGTAAAGGCGGATGCGTCCGTGATCGCCCCGCAGGCGACCGTGCTGCGCCAGGAATTCGACATGGTGACCGAGCCTTATAAATTCATGGTGACGCAGACCCTGACGCTGGAACAGGGCATTGCATCCCTTGCACCCGTGCCTGCAGCCGAGGTGGTCGTGGCGAAAATGCCGCCGCTCCTGCAGCGCGAACCCGTGACCATTCCGGTGCCAGCGCCGAAGCCCAAAACAATCGCGCAATAACAAAAAGGGGCGGGTTTTGACACCCGCCCTTTTTCTGTGCCTGTCATTCTGAGCGAAGCGAAGAATCTCTCTTATCTATATAGAGAGATCCTTCGGGCTTCGCCCTCAGGACGACAAGGTTGCTTAGACCTTAAACGACTTGCCGCAGCCGCAATGGCCAGTCGCGTTCGGGTTGTTGAAGGTGAAGCCGCTTTCGAACTTGTCTTCGAAATAATCCATTTCCATGCCGGCGATGTACATCTGCGCCTTCGGGTCGACATAGACTTTCACGCCTTTGTCTTCCACGAGCACATCCATCGGCTGCGCTTCTTTCGCGTATTCGAGGCTGTAGCTGAGGCCCGAGCAGCCCGAGGCGGTGACGCCCACGCGCAGGCCGGTGAATTCTTCGCCCGCCGGCGCATTCGCCATCAGGCCCTTGATGTGGTTCGCAGCGCTTTCAGTCAGAGTCATCAGTTGGTTTGCCATTTTGGTCTCTCCTTTTCGTGTATTTAAATCAGAACATGTTGAGTTGCAGCTTGGCGGTTTCCGCCATTTTTGACGGGTCCCAGGCCGGGTCCCAGACAATTTCCACTTTGACCGCGTTCACGTCATTCACGGTCTTGATCGCGTTCTCGATCATGCCGGGCATCTCTCCCGCCACGGGGCAGCCGGGCGAGGTCAGGGTCATCTCGACGAACACGTCGTTCGACTCCTTGTCGATATCGACCTTATAAATCAGGCCGAGCTCATAAATGTTCACCGGGATCTCCGGGTCATATACGTCGCGCAGGGCCGCCT
>DASPMW010000185.1:0-22207 GCA_035626855.1 Patescibacteria group bacterium | reverse complement strand
ATCTAAAAGCGCCGAGCATCAACGACCTTGCTCAGCGCCTGCTGCTCAAGCAGCATGTGCCGCCGAGCGCCATCGTGAACGAGAAAGGCGACATCTTTTTCATTCATGGCCGCACTGGGCAGTTCCTTGAACCGCCGCAGGGTCAGGGCCATCGCAACCTCAACATCCTCGACATGGCCCGCGAAGGGCTGGAACTGCCGCTGGTTGCCGTCCTGCGCCGCGCCGTCTCGCAAGACAGCGAGGTATACCACAAGGGCGTCGTCATCAAGAGCGAAGACACGAAATGCGTCGTCAACATCCGCGCCAGTAAAATTGACGAACCGGAAGCGTTGCGCGGCCTGATCTGGATCACCTTTGAAAAGGACGACGACGAGAGTCTTCTGGAACAAGTTGAAACGATCACCACCAGCCCGTCCGGCGAAATGGAGCGGGAACTGCGCTTCGTCAAGGATAGCCTGCAGAACTCGATCGAGGAGCTGGAGACGGCGAACGAGCAGCTGAAATCGGTGAACGAAGAACTCCAATCGACGAATGAGGAATTGCAGAGCGCGAATGAAGAACTGGAGACCGCCAAGGAAGAAATGCAGTCGATGAACGAGGAGCTGCAGACCGTCAACAACGAGCTGGAAAGCAAGGTCGGCGACCTTGCCTCCGCCAATGACGACATGAGGAACCTGCTGAACAATACCGGCATTGCGACGCTGTATCTCGACAACGACCTCAACATCAAGCGCTTCACGCACCAGGCGAAGAAGATCATCAACCTTATCCCCTCGGATGTCGGCCGGCCGGTCGGCGATATCGCGACCCAGCTGGACTATAACAACCTTGTCGCGGATGCGGCGGAAGTGCTCCAGACGCTCGTCTACAAGGAACTTGAAGTCCGGCTTCAAGACTGGTCCTGGTACCTGATGCGGATCATGCCGTATCGCACGACCGAGAACGTGATTGACGGCCTAGCCGTCACTTTCGTCGAGATCACGCGGCTGAAGCGCACCGAGATCCTGCTGGCAGCCAACATCAAGGCACTGTCGATGATCGCCATCCGGCGCGCGCCGCTCAGGGAAACGCTCGACGAAATCCTGCTGACCATCGAAGGCCAGACGCCCGGCATCTGGTGCTCCGTCTCGAATGTCGAGGGGGACAAGCTGCGCCATTGCTCGGCGCCGACCTTGCCGAAGCCTTTCAACGACGTCCTGGACGGAATCGACATTTCCCCGGCGTCGGGCGCGCCTTGCGTGCGTGCGCTGATCGAGCGGCGCCATATCCTCGACCCCGATATAGCCTCGCAAACCCCGCCCGATGAATTCACGGCGCTTGCGTTGCGCTATAACATACGCGCGGCCTGGTCGCAGCCGATTCATACCGAGGACAACAAGGTCGTCGGCGTCTTCACGATATACTACCACCAGGCGCATCGCCCCTCCCCGATGGAGGAAGCGCTTGTGAACCAGGCCGTGCCGCTGATGTCCATTGCGCTCAGCCGCGCGCAGGTGGAGGCCGTATGACTCCGCACCCGCGTTCCGAAACCGTCAAGATCGCCAAGCTGCGGCGCGCCGCCGAAGAGCTCCTGAAAACAAGCCGTCAGGACGTCGCCGCATTGCCGGTTGGCGATGTGCAGGAATTGATCCACGAACTGCAGGTTTACCAGATCGAGCTGGAAATGCAGAACGAAGCCCTGCGTCAGGCGCAGGACGAGCTCGAGCAGTCCAATAAACGCTACCGCGAGCTCTACGACCACGCGCCGATGGGATATCTGTCCATCGACAGGAATGGCGTCGTTCTCGAAGCCAATATCATGGCGGGCTTCCTGCTCGGCGAGGAGCGCGAGCGGCTTATTGGCCGGCGCTTCGCCGAATACCTGGCGCCCGAAACATGGGATGATTTCGACAAGCACAAGGCCGCAGTGTTCCGCTCGGGCGCGCGCCAGATCTGCCAGTTGCGCACGGCGAACGACGACGCAACCGCGCTGCAGGTCAGCAGCCAGACCGACAGGGATGCCCGCGTCTGCCGCATCACGCTTGCGGACGTCACGCTGATGAAGCGTCTGGAACAGCGCCTGACCGCAGCGCATAACGTCGCGCTCTCGGCCAACCGCGCCAAGACGCAATTTCTCGCGACGATGAGCCACGAGATCCGCACCCCGCTCAATTCCGTTGTCGGCATCAGCGACCTCCTGTCCCGCTCCGCGCTCGACGAGAAGCAGGCTCAGTTCGTGGCGACCCTGAAAAGCAGCGCTGGCGCACTCCTCTCTCTCGTGAATGAAATCCTGGATTTCTCGCGCGTCGAAAGCGGCACGCTGGAGCTGGAATACCGCCCCCTCGACCTGCGCGCGGTCGTGACGGAAGCGGTCGGAATCGCCTGTGTCGCCCCGGATCACAGCCGTTCCGCCATCGAAATTGAATACGATCCCTCCCTGCCGGAAATATTTCTGGGAGACGCCTACCGGCTGCGGCAGATATTGCTTAACCTTGTTTCAAACGCTGTCAAATTTGCGGCGGGAGGCGCCATCGTGGTCCGCGCGACCGGCGCGCCCATCGGCGGGAAAAGGTATAACCTCGAGCTGTCGGTGATCGATACCGGCATCGGCATTTCGCAAGCGAAGCGCGAACGGATATTCGAGGCTTTCACGCAAGGCGACCCGTCGACCGCGCGGAAGTTCGGCGGCGCGGGGCTTGGCCTTGCCATCTGCCGGCGGCTGGTCGAGGCCATGGGCGGCGAGATCGGCGTGACGAGCGAGCTGGGCGAGGGATCGGTGTTCTTCGTCAATATCCCGCTCGACAGCTGCGCGTCACGGCCGGAACTCAGGCCTGTTAATGTGAACCAGTGCCTGCTCAACGACGGCGGGGAGCGCCACCGGCTCCTGCTGGTGGAGGACAACCCGGCGAATATCCTGGTGGCGACCGCTTATTTCGACGAATTCGGCTTTGATTACGACGTGTGCCAGTCGGGCCGGGAGGCGATCCTGCAGCTCGAGCGCAAGGAATACTCTCTCGTTCTGCTCGATGTCCAGATGCCCGAAATGGACGGATATGAAACCGCACAACGCATCCGTGCTGCCGAGGAAAGACGCAAGGCACGCCGCGTGCCGATCATCGCCATGACCGCCCATGTACTGCCGGAAGACAGGGAACGCTGCGCCGATGCCGGCATGGACGCGCATGTTTCCAAGCCGTTCGATCCGGCCGAATTGCAGTTAAAACTTGCCGAGCAGCTGGACCGCGAACGTCAGCCCTGATCTTCGCGCGGAAGAACGGCCGCGACCTGTTTTTCAAGTTCCCGTCCGCTGAAGCTCGTCATGTCGATGGCGATATCAGCCAGAAGCCGTTCCTGCACCTGTGGCGATATGGACGCCTTGAGCCAGATCAGGACCTCGGGCCCCGCGACCAGCACCAGCCGGTCGAATTCCTGCTGTGCTGCACGCTCCAGATATGCAGCGAGCTCCTTGCAGAACACGGCCGCATCCCGCCGCGCATTCGCCTTGGAATTTACGATGCGGTAGCGCCGGCCGTCGCCGCCCGTGACCACGGGGTTGGTTACGGGCCTGATATCTTCCGATGTCGATTTGCGGGAAAAAACTTCCTTGACGAAAACGAGCGCTTCGCCGCGTCGGTAAAATACCCGCGCCGTGCAATCGCCGGCGATAAGGATCCAGTTCGGTCGTTCGGGAATCGGGTCAGGACGCAGGGGCGTTGATTCAAAAATCATCGGAAACCTTTATGTTGGTGTTCAGTCGCCGCGATTCCAGCCACTGCAGCGCACATTAAATTCCAGGCTGGCAAGAGCCCCGTCGGAAAAAATGACTTCAAACTGGTAGCAAAGTCCCTCTTCGCCCTTCTGACGCGGGCCGCCGCGCTTGCGCACCCAGCAGCGCGTGCCGTCGGACAGGCGGAAATCGGAAGAGCCCTGCACATGCGTCGGCAGGTTTTCGTAGAGCGCCTCCATCACCTCGCCAAGAATGCGGTTTTTTTGCGACTCGCCTTCGCGGTGCAGGACCTGCGTCGGGATGCTGACAACTTCTGCGGATTTGCTCATGAGCCCTCTCGGATTTCGCCGTGCTTAATTTAACGGCAAACCCCGACCTGAGTTCCCCGGGAAGGGTCAAATCCCGTCCACCGATAGGCTTCTGCCATTATGGAATTGGTGCAGGCGGGGGGACTTGAACCCCCACGGGATTGCTCCCTGCGGATTTTAAGTCCGCTGCGTATACCGTTCCGCCACGCCTGCGCTAATACCGCGCTACGATACGTTTCGTGCGTATTTGCGTCAAGAAATGGGTGATTTTGGCGTAGTTTTGCGCGGCGCGGCTTTTATTGGAATTTCAAGGGGTTACAGGCCCCTCCCCGAACGGAGGCGAAAACACTATATTATTCAACAATGAACGAGCAGACCCGAAAAAAAGGCCATGAAACCATCCTGGAATTCGTGAAGACGCTCCCAGGAATGCCCGGCGTGTATCGCATGATGAACGCCGCCGGGGAGGCTTTGTATGTCGGCAAGGCCAAGAGCCTGAAAAAGCGCGTGATGGCCTATACCACGCCGCAGAAACACCCCATACGCCTGCAACGGATGATCGCGGCGACCGCGAGCATGGAATTCACCACCACGCATACGGAAGCAGAGGCGCTGCTGCTCGAGGCGAACCTCATCAAGAAGCTGAAGCCCCGCTACAACATCCTCCTCCGCGACGATAAATCCTTTCCCTTTATCCAGATCACGGGCGGCCATGACTTCCCGCAACTTTCCAAGCATCGAGGGGCTAAGGATGAGGTAGGCGAGTATTTCGGGCCGTATGCGTCCGGATATGCCGTCAATGAGTCGCTGGAAGTACTCCAACGCGCATTCCAGCTGCGCACCTGTTCGGACAGCATATTTTCCGGACGGACGCGGCCCTGCCTGCAATTCCAGATCAAGCGGTGTTCCGCGCCCTGCGTCGGAAAGGTCAGCAGGGAGCAGTACCAATTGCAGGTCGAACTGGCCCGGGCCTTTCTGAGCGGCAAAAGCCGCGACATTCAGGACCAGTTCGTTTCTGCCATGCAGCGCGCGAGCGAAGAGATGGATTTCGAAGCGGCCGCCCTGTTCCGCGACCGCATCCGTATCCTCACAAGCATCCAGCGTCATCAGACCATCAACATCGAGGGCATCGAGAGCGCGGACTTTCATGTCATCCATCAGGACAAAGGGGAGACCTGCATACAGGTCTTTTTCTTTCGGTCCGGCCAGAACTACGGCAACCGTTCCTATTTCCCGCGACATGACGCTGAGGAAACCCCGGGCGACATCTTGTTTGCCTTTCTCGCACAGTTCTACACGAACAAACCGGTGCCAAAGGAAATCTACGTCAATCACGACCTCTCTGACCTCATGGTAATGGAGGAGGCGCTGCGGATGAAGGCGGGATCGAAAGTGACGATCCAGAACCCCACGCGCGGGCCAAAAAAGGAGATTATCGACATGGCCGCGAAAAACGCGCGCGAGGCGCTGGCGCGCCGCATGGCGGTCGAGGCGTCCCAAGCGGAAATCTTCAACCGGCTGGCCGAGGTATTCGGGCTTGAGGGCCCGCCTGAGCGCATCGAGGTGTTTGACAACAGCCACATCTCGGGAAGCCACGCCGTCGGCGCCATGATTGTCGCATCTGCCGAAGGCTGGGTTAAAAACTCGTACCGCAAGTTCAACATCCGGGGGCCGGTTGCGCCAGGCGATGACTACGCGATGATGAAGGAAGTGCTGACACGCCGCTTCCAGGGGTTGCTGAAGGACGGCGCGGAAGGCGTATGGCCCGACCTGCTGGTGATAGACGGTGGACAAGGGCAGCTAACCGCGACGCTGACCGTAATGCGTGAGCTTGGGATTGATGACGTCCCGGTTGTCTCGATCGCCAAGGGGCCCGACCGCAACGCCGGCCGGGAACGCTACTTCATGGAAGGCAAAGAGCCAATCACGCTCAATCAAGGCGATGCAGTCCATTATTTCATGCAGCGCATCCGCGACGAAGCCCACCGATTCGCCATTACCACCCACCGCGCCCGGCGGTCCAAGGCGATCGGCGAGAACCCGCTCGACGCTATCCCCGGAATCGGCGGCAAACGCAAGAAAGCACTGCTTTTGCACTTCGGCTCGGCAAAAGCAGTTGCGCAGGCAGGCGTGGCTGATTTACAAAAGGTGGCCGGTATCAGCAAGGCTGTGGCGGAAAAAATCTACGGTTTCTTTCACGAGAAAGCAGAATAGAAATAATGGCGTTACCGAAAGGCATTTTCAGCATCCCGAATATGCTGTGCTATTTCCGCCTCGCCTATATTCCGGTGATGGTGCTGCTTTTCTGGTGCGATTACAATTGGCGTGCGGAACATATCTCCTGGCCGGCCTGGCTCAATGTCGCGCTGTTCACCCTTGCCGGTCTCTCGGACTTTCTTGACGGCCGCATCGCAAGGTGGCTTAAGCAGGAAACCTTGCTGGGCAAGTTTCTCGACAGCTCGTCTGACAAAATGCTCGTCGGCGTCGCGCTGATGTGCCTGCTCGCCTTCCAGCAGCTGACCGGCTGGTGGATCGTGCCCGCTATCGTTATCTTCCTTCGCGAAATCCTTATTTCCGGCGTCCGCGAATTCATGGCCTATTACAATGTGGTTATCGGCGTGAACTGGACGGCGAAATGGAAGCTGACCATCCAGATGCTGTTCATCGGGTTCCTTATCGCGGGACCCTATGGCCCCGACCTCGTCCCCTATGCGGAGGAGATCGGCCGCTACGGGTTTTTATTCGCCATGGTGCTGACGGTCTGGTCCGGCGTGGAATACTTCATCGAAGCCTGGAAAAATATCCGCCGGCTCGAGGCGGAAGGAAAGGTCTAATCTTTTTCCGATAAGGTGAGACTAGTCGCACGCCGCGAGCAGCAGCGGCCCGTGCTTGAATTCAGTGATCATGTTCCAATCCGTTATTACTTCGCCCGGGCCGTTGGGGTCTTCTGCGGACGTCCGAAACGGCACGGCCAGCGTAACGTCAATAAATGCCCTGTCGGCGGGGGCGCGGTCATCGAAAAGTGGTTTCCCGTCTCGCTGAACCGCCAGCAGCCGCTCACGGCCGGACGCGACTAGGGGACGAAAATCCTCATCCCCTGCGACCACGAAATTCATATAACGGAACGCGAAGGGAAACACTGTTTCCGCTGTTTTCAGGACATCGGGCGAATCCGTGCTGTTGTAGGTGAGGACGCCACCCGGATTCAAGCGCGACCTGAGGATCGTCAGGAACTCAGCGGAAAGAAGGTTCGTGGAATAGGCGCGCCAATGGAAGCTCGTGTTCATGACAATCAGGTCATATTTTTTTTTCGTTTCGCGCTTCAGCCATCTGCGTCCGTCATCGATATGAATATGAACACGCGGGTCGCCGAGGACCGGGGAGATTTCGGGGTAGTTTCGTATGAAAGGTAGGTAGCCCGGATTAATCTCGACGACGTCGATGTTTTTTACGGCGGGAAAGCCGGTGAGGATACGGGTCCAGGCGCCACTGCTCATGCCGATGACTAAAATTTCGGCCGGCGCGGGCTGCAGGGCAGCGAGGATAAACAGGCGCTCAAGGCCGTTGGAATTCGTCCGGGGGTTGATATTATCCCGTCCGTCGTAGACATTTCCGCCCAACGTGTAATCGCCGCCGCCATGGTCAGAGGGCAGCGCGTGAATGATTCCGGTGCGAGTTTCGATGAGGTTCTTTACAGGCGCAGGCCCCTTGTTTCCCTCGGCTGTCCTGCAGGCAAGCCCCTCTGCCATGACGCCGGGCTGGAGGAACATGATTAGCAGGCAAATCGGCGCGAGCGCTGCGGTAGCGACAAACCTGCCGCTCTGCTCGCGTGCGAGGCAAACAACACCAAGCGCCGCAGTCAGCCAGCCCATGAGCTGCATGCAGGTCTGCAGCGAAAAATGGTCAAGCAACCAGAAGCCCGTGACGAGCGGACCGAGGGTCGATCCAATGATATTCATGAAGTAAACCCGGGATACAGATTTCCCAACCTGCCCCGCGACTGGGACGGAGCCCAGGTGATGCGCAACGGGAAAAATCATCCCTTTGAGTACAGCGCAGACATAGATCAGGGGGACGACGAAGGCGCCCGGCTTTGGCAGCATAGCGGCAGCCATCGGACCCAGCATATCAAGGATCCCGGCGCCGATCAGCAGCAGCCCGGAAGCCGTGTAAAGCTTGTCGGTATTGCCGCAGAGTTCCTTCCCGCGTATCGCGCCCATCGCGATCCCCGCGAGGAAAAACGCGAGCACGAACGAAAAGGATTTCGGCACGGACATGTTGACGAAACTGAAGTAACGCATCCAGAGGATTTCCTGGCTGAGCGACAGGAAACCGACGGTGAGCGAAAGTAGCCAGGGAAAACGCATCATGGACGCGACCTGAACTTGAGGAGCGCGGTGATCGCGACAAAGATATTTACGCAGGCGGCGACGAATATCACCTCCTTGAGCGTCAGAAAGTTAAACCCGATAAATCCGACAAGGAAACAACCCAGCGCCGCGCCAAGCGTGTTGATATAATAAAGCCGCCCGGTTGATGCGCCGACACTGCCATAGGCTGTGAGGAAATGCGTGATAAGCATCGGCAACGTGGCCCCCATCAGACAGGTGGGCAGGAGCAGCAGCAGAAAATTGGCGACCGCCATCTCGCCCCTGCCCGCCATGATGAGGAAATCCGAGACATAGGGTAGCAGATAGGGGCTGACCAGGCCGAAGCTGCCGATTCCAAGCTCGGCAATCGCGAAAAGCAGGATAATGCGCGATGGGTAGCGGTCCGCGGCCCAGCCCCCGCCGAGCGCGCCTAGTCCAAGACCCAGCATGAACGTCGAAACGATGATCGTCGTAGACTCTATGTCAGTGCCCAGGGAGAAAAAGAGGATGCGCTGCCAGCAGACTTGATAGGCGAGCGCTGCCACGCCGGAAAGGAAGAACAGCCTCTGGAGCCATTCTTCGGCATGTTTCTCTGGGATACTCGGTACGGCCTGTGTCATGAGCCAGTTTAGCCAGCAGTCAGGCGCAGATCAACATCAGGTGACCGGACCCGCGGTTTCAGGCAACTCGTTCGGATCTATCGCCTTCTTGCCGGGCTTTTTCTTGCGGGTCTCGCTGAAAATAAGGTAAAGCCCGGCTGCGATGATGCCAGCGGCGCCGAGGATGACGCGGTCATCCGGAATTTCGTTGAAGACATAATACCCGAGCAGCGCGCCCCAGACGATCTGGGTGTAGTGGAATGGCGCAACGACGGAGGCCGCCGGCGCGGTCTGGAACGCGTAGGCGATGCAATTGACCGATATCGCGCTTAACACTCCCATCGTGGCGAAGAAACCGGTTTCAGACCAGCTGAGCGCCCGCGCATGGAAGGGGAACCAGGGGAGCACGACTAGCATGCTGACAAAGGAACCGACGATGATGAGCATCGTCCGGCTTTCCTTCGGACCCATTTTGCGCAGCACCACAAGGCCGCAGGAATAAAAAAAGGCGCCAACCAGGATCATCACCGCCCATTTGTCGAACAGTCCTGCGCCGGGGCGAAAAACGAAGGCGATGGTGGCAAAGCCCGCGAGAATGACGAGCACCCTGTTCAGTTGTAATTTTTCCTTCAGGAAAAAGGCCGCAAGCAGTGCGACCCAGAACGGGGACGTAAAGACCAGTGTGTAAAAGGTGGTGAGCTTGATGTGCGGCAGCGCGATCACATTGAGCACGCCGACAGTCGCGGAAAACATGGCGCGGTAAAAAATAAGCCGCGGACTCTGCATGACGAAGGCTTTTTTCCCGTCTTTCAAATAACCACCGATCGCCGCGCAGGCGATAATGAAGCTGCAGTTGACGATCACGATCTGCGAAAAATGCAGCTGCGGCAGATCACCCCCCGCGGCGGCCAGGTGTTTCAGGATCGCATCGCCGATATTGAAAATCGCATAGGCGAGGATGGTGAGGGAGATCGCAATAAGTGTCTGGCGGCGGTGGGCATCAATCGCAGGCGGGGGCGTCATCAGTTCGGGTGTTTCTTTTGTAAATTGTTCAGTTGTCGGCGCGTGATGGGCGGCGTTATTTCTTCTTGTTCTTTTTTCCCTTCATCGGGCCGGATCCGACTTCCGCGAGGTTCTCCGGACCGAAGGAAAGGGGCAGCAGCTTCGCAAACTCGGTTACCGCACCGAGCTTGCCGTTCTTCCAAAGCGAATAAACCTTCATGCCGGGCGCCGCGAATTCGCGTAAACGCTGGCGGCAGTCGCCGCAAGGTGTGCAGAGATACTCCATGGCGGGGCCAATGACCACCACCGCGGCGATCTTCCGCTCGCCCGCAGTAACCATCGCCGAAATGGCGGAGGCCTCGGCGCAAACGCCTTTATAATGGGCAATCTCGACGTTCGCGCCTGGATAAACCATTCCTGTATCGCTCACCAACGCCACGCCGACAGGGTGGTTGGAGTAGGGACAATACGCGCTTTCGCGCGCCTTGGTCGCCACCTCTGTCAGTACCTTCATTTCGGCCTGATTGAATTTCATGCGGCGATCCTGTGGCGGATGAGTTGTTCTTCGGTACCGGCTGATTCAGAGAGAGTGATGGCGGCATCGAGGCACGCGGCCATTTTCTGCCAGCTGTCGGTATCTTTCGCATGGATAGTTGCGAGCGGGCGCGCCCCCTGCCCGACTTCCTCGCCGGCTCGCGCGACGTTTGTCAGGCCGACGCTGTGGTCGATGCCGTCCGTGGGTTTTGCGCGGCCACCCCCGAGCTCCACGATGCCGATCCCGATTGCGCGCGCGTCGATACCGGCGATGCGGCCCGGTTTGGACGGGAAGTAGTCCTTCACAACCGCGGCCTTCGCCAGGTATTTTTCTGGCGTGTCCATAAGGTCCGCTGGGCCACCGAGGTCTGCGACCATTCTGGCGAAATGCTCCGCCGCCTTGCCATTATCCAGCACTGCCTCGATTTTCGCACGGGCGTCCTGCAGGTCCGTGGCAAGCTTGCCGAGCACCAGCAATTCCGCCGTAAGGGCAACATTCACCTCATGGAGGCGCTTATCGATATTGCTGTTCTGCAGGTACTCCAGCGCTTCCTCCACCTCAACCGCGTTACCCGCCGTCCGGCCAAGCACTTGGTTCATATCGGTGAGAAGCCCGACGGTCGGCAGGCCCGCGCCGTTCGCCACGTTTACGATGCTTTCCGCCAGCGCCTTGGCGTCGTCATATCTCTGCATAAAGGCGCCTGTGCCGAACTTGACGTCCATCACCAACCCATCAAGGCCGGCGGCAAGTTTTTTCGAGAGGATGGAGGCGGTGATGAGGTCGATTGATTCAACAGTGCCCGTGACGTCGCGGATCGAATAGATGATACGATCCGCGGGAGCAAGGTCGGGCGTCGCG
This sequence comes from Patescibacteria group bacterium, assembly GCA_035626855.1. Taxonomy (GTDB): domain Bacteria; phylum Pseudomonadota; class Alphaproteobacteria; order Micavibrionales; family UBA2020; genus JAPWJZ01. Next base: position 10,829 of record DASPMW010000185.1, on the reverse strand, counting down.
CCAATAATTGCGCAGCCGGCGTTCCGAACGGTCTTGCGGAACAGGTCGGTATCGGGCTGCGAGACATAGCCAGGGATCGCATCCATCTTATCAAGTGTGCCGCCGGTATGGCCAAGGCCGCGGCCTGACAGCATCGGCACGAAGCCGCCGCAGGCGGCAATAATGGGTGCCAGCATGAGGGATACTTTGTCGCCAATTCCACCGGTTGAATGCTTATCGAGGATAGGGCCTGGCAGGTTCTCGCCCTTCCAATCCATGACCGTGCCGCTCTGTGCCATGCTCTGAGTGAGCGCCACGCGCTCCGGCATCTTCATGCCCTTCAGCAGCGTCGCCATGCAAAAAGCCGCTACCTGCCCTTCGGAGACGTTCTTCGCGGTAACGCCGGTGATGAATTCACGGATTTCCGCCGCGGACAATTCCAGCCCGTCGCGTTTTTTACGGATAATTTCCTGGGGAAGCATTGGCGACCTCTTAAATACGCCCGGATTTTATGGCACAAGCGCGACACGATGCCAGAATAATCGTATGTGAAGCTGCTTCGATTTACAGGCGCTTCATGATAAAAACTCCGCAGGAAAAGCACACAAGGATTATGGCAATGACAAAAAAGTCCCCGATTACTGTCGCGCATGGCGACGGCATTGGCCCCGAAATCATGGCGGCAACACTCCGCATTTTGGAGGCCGCGGGCGCACAGCTAGAGATCGAAACGATCGAGATCGGGGAAAATGTTTACAAGCGCGGCGTGATGTCTGGCATTGAGGAAAAATCCTGGGAATCTATCAACCGCACCCGCTGCTTCCTGAAAGCGCCCATTTCCACGCCCCAGGGCGGCGGTTTCAAGAGCCTGAACGTAACAGTCCGCAAATCTATGGCGCTGTATGCCAATGTGCGCCCCTGCATCTCCTACCACCCCTATGTGCGCACGACGCAGCCCGTGATGAACATGGTGATCGTTCGCGAAAACGAGGAAGATCTCTATGCCGGCATCGAGCATCAGCAGACGGACAACGTCGTCCAGTGCCTGAAATTGATTTCGCAGACGGGATCGGAGCGCATTATCCGCTACGCCTTCGAATATGCACGGGCGCATGGCCGCAAAAAAGTGACCTGCATCTCCAAAGACAATATCATGAAGATGACCGATGGACTTTTTCACCGCATCTTCGACACCGTCGCGAAAGAATATCTCGAACTGACTGCCAACCACATGATCGTCGATATCGGCGCTGCCAAAATTGCCGCTGCCCCGCATTTGTTTGACGTCGTCGTCACCGAGAATTTGTATGGGGATATTCTCTCCGATATCGCGGCAGAAGTTTCGGGCTCGGTCGGGCTCTGCGGTTCGGCCAATATCGGCAAGCATGGCGCGATGTTCGAGGCGGTGCACGGCTCGGCGCCCGATATCGCAGGACAGGGCATTGCCAACCCGTCCGGCCTGCTGAACGCCGCGGTCCTGATGCTGCAGCATCTGGGGCAGACCGATGTAGCGGCAAAAATCCAGAACGCCTGGCTTGCGACGATCGAGGACGGCATCCATACCGGCGAGATTTTTAACCCCCAGGTTAGCAGCCGCCGCGCGAACACGCAGGAATTTTCAGATGCGGTGATCGAGCGCCTCGGCAGGCAGCCGAAGTATTTCCCAGCCATGATCGCGACCGAAAAGAAGGTTATGAAGCTGCCCGACATCCAGATGCCGAAACGGGCCGTCAAGAAACTGGAAGGCGTAGACATCTTCGTCGACTGGACTGGCGGCAACGTCGCAGAGCTTGCAGGTCAGGTGAAATCGCTGTCCAACTCACTGAAACTTTCCAGCATCGACAGCCGCGGGCTGTTGGTATGGCCCGAAGCCCATGCCAAGGCCGAACAGGGCGACCACTGGCGCTGCCGCTTCGTTGCCGCCAACGACACCGAACCCGCGACGCATGAGCAGGTCGTGCAATTGCTGCAATCATTCCTGAAATCCGGCGTCGAGGTGATCAAGACTGAAAACCTATACAGCTTCGACGGTATCCGCGGGTTCACGGTGGCGCAGGGGCAGTGATGCGCCTAACTTTCGGCATTTTTTTGCTTCTCTTCGGGACTGTAGTAACGCTGGCGACAACTGTCATGTTTTTGTATGTCGCGCTATACTTCTACGCTTTATACTCGGATATCCCGCCGTATCCCGAAGGGATGACGATAAGCAAAAGCATTCTAATTGTTTCGCTATGGTTTCTTGGCCTCTTCAGCTTGAAGATGTCCAACCTGTGTCTGGAAGATAAAAACAAGCGGCTCGCCAAGTCGACGGGAAAATAGATAAGTAACGCCCTCACGACCGTCGCATACGGTAGTTCTCAATTCAGAGGAAGTGAATCGCCCACCTTGCCTAACCTGGTATGGTGCATGTCCGCATCTAATGACTTTATCAATCGCCTATCAAGCCAGACGCGGCTTGCGCCGGGGTTGGGACATGCATTAACCAATATGTGGCACCGTCAGTTCATTCTGCCGGCACGCCGCCGCAACGGTATTGCCCAACAAACAAGCAATCGTCATTGGTCCGACGCCGCCGGGCACGGGAGTTATATAGCCCGCGACTTTGGCAACGGCGTCATAATCCACGTCGCCTGCGAGCGTGCCATCATCCATGCGGTTGATGCCGACATCGAGCACGATGGCGCCGGGCTTTACCCATTCGGCCTTGACGAGATGCGGCTTGCCGGTCGCGACGACGAGGATGTCTGCTTCACGTGCGATATGGGAGATATTCGGCGTGCGGGAATGGCAGATCGTGACCGTGCAGTTCTCGCGCAGAAGCAATTGCGCGACAGGCTTCCCTACCAGTTGCGAACGACCAATAACAACCGCATGCAGCCCGCTTAAATTCTGGGTGATGGTTTTGAGCAGGATGATGCAGCCCATTGGCGTGCAGGGGATAAGGCCCGGCATGTCATTCATCAGCCGGCCCATATTCTCGATGTGCAGCCCGTCCACATCTTTCGCGGGGTCGAGCGCCTTCAGGATCGTCGCGCTGTCGATCTGTTTCGGCAGCGGCATCTGCACCAGCACGCCGTGCACTTTCGGGTCCGCATTCATGGCGTGGATCAGCTTCAGCAGTTCGTCCTGGGAAGTATTCTGCGGCATGCGGTGGACAAAGCCGCGCATCCCGACCTCCTTCGCCATCTTTTCCTTGTTCGCAACATAGACTGCGGATGCCGCGTCATCGCCGACCAATACGACGGCTAGGCCGGGCAAAATCTTGTGATCTTCGACCAGTACCGCCACATGGCGCTTGATGCTCTCGCGAAGCCTTTTTGCGATCGCTTTGCCGTCGATCACCACGGCGGCATCACCCTGTTTCATTTTCGCCTTCCCCATTTCTTACCCTACCAGCAGCGAAAGCCGAAATTTTTCCAACATGCTCATCAGGAAATACAGGCCGAAGATGATGATCATGGGCGTCAGGTCGATGCCACCGAGCGGGGGCATGATCTTCCGCAAGGGGCGGACCAGCGGGTTGGTCGCCGCGTTCAGGAGTTCGCCCAACCTGCGGACCCACTTGTTACGCATATTCAGCACATCGAAAACGACAAGCCAGCTGACCACCACGGTCACGATGATCAGCCAGAAATAGGCCTGCAGCGCCCAGATAAGGATGGTGATTGCCAAGTCCATAATATTTACCATTCTCCTGCCTTCAAATTACCCCTGTCAGTGCTTGCGCCGCAAGCGTGGATTTAGCAAAATCGGCTGACGGGATCAGCAGTTCGCTTGATTTAACAGATAGTTAACACCCAGCCGATAGACTAAAGAGACCATAATGGCAGACCAGAAAATACTGAAGGATCTCGACCGATGAAACCTAGGCTGCTAACACTCGCCGTCTGCCTCGCCTTTGTCGCTGCCGCACATGCAGCGTGTGCGGAGGGATTAACCCTGAAATATAAGGTGAGCGAGAAAATAAAGATTAGCGCGATTGCAGCGGCGCAGCCTTCCCTGACCAAGGTGCTGCTGGAAAAGCGCGAGGATACGTCGGAGAAGGCCTATGTCGTAACGCTCGCGCCGGGCGTTCTCAATATTCGCGCGGGAGATGAAGAAAAGCTGTTCGATTTTGTCAAAAAATCCTTCACCCTGATCGACCATGCAGCAAAAACCTATACGGTGATGCCGCTGCACACAATGCCGCTTGCGCGCAGCAACCTGCGCCGCCAGGCAACCCAAAAAGCAATCGATTGGGAGAACGCATCCGGCACTGGAAAAATGGTCAAGACCATGAGCGGAATCGCGCTCGACGTGAACGGACCCCTTGTCGACCTTGATGCGCTGTATGCCAGCGCTGGGGAAAACAAAAGCTCGCATTTAATACGCGCTACCGTCGTGGGCGAGACGCATAAGTTCGAAACCGACGATGGCCTGCTTGCCAGCTTTACGTTGTCCTCAACCCCGGTGCCGGCAGACCTGTCGCTGGTTTACCACCGCCTGTTCGTTTACGGCGCGGATATACACCCCGATGTCGAGAAGGCCATCGCCGCCTCGCCAAGCGTCCTGCAGACTCTTGCCTACCGCACCGATGACCATGTCGGACGTGTCACGCAGGGAACCTGGACCCTGGAGGGCACCGAACCTGCCGGCGCCCTGCCAAAAGTACCCGAGGGATATACTGAGCATTTCAGTCTGGACGCCGCGATCAACACGGCGATGACCTCCGCCCGCAAGCCAGGGCCGGACGCCGATTACTTCGGCAAGCAGGTGCAAACTTTCCTTGCACAGAATGATCCGTTGCGCGCGCTGCTCGCTCTGCATGAAGCGCTTTTATCGCTTCCCAAGGAAAAAACCGATCCTCTCGACCCCCTGACCCTGAAAGTTCTGAGCGCCGGCGGCGGGGCGATCGTCGAGGGGACGATGCTGACGCTGACGCAGAATTTCACGACGAAGGGTGACCTCGATATGTCCAATGCGTCGCTGAAAAACGCAAAGGCGGCGGCAAAGGATTACACTTATCTGCTGGACGTATTCAGGGCGCGCAACATTCGCCAGCAGCTGCTGCTCGACGAACGGGCGGGAAAGCCGTTCAATGAAAAAGAGTTCGTCAAAAGCGTCCGCATGGACATGAATGCGATCGCGACAAACCCCTGGATGGCGACCGCCTACGCCGATCTCGGGGATGCCCTATTTGAGCACGGCGACAGCATGCTGGCGTGGACCTGTTGGCAGGAAGCGGAACGCATGAAGCCGGATATTCCCAGCCTCAAAAAAGTGGCCGAGCTGAAAGCCAGGGCAGAAAAGGAATTTCCCGAGTATTTTTAACCTTGGCTTGAATTTCCCCTCCGCGGGGCGCAGGATACAGCCCGAAATAACGTGTTAAGGAGAATGACCCCGATGGCTGCTGACGATAAAAAGGGCGATACCGCCTATCTGGAACTGAAGGATGGCAAGGTGACAATCCAGCTCCGGCCAGATCTTGCGCCGAAGCATGTCGCGCGCGTGAAGGAGCTGATCGCCAAGGGATTTTATGACGGCCTGAAGTTCCACCGCGTTATCGATGGCTTCATGGCGCAGACGGGGGATCCCGACGGCACTGGCTACGGTGGCTCAGGCACGCACATACCCGCCGAGTTTTCCAAGGCACCCTTCAAGCGTGGCACCGTTGGGGCCGCCCGCTCCGCCGACCCGGACAGTGCAGACAGCCAGTTTTTCATCTGCTTTGCGGATGCCCGTTTTCTCGACGGGCAATACACCGTCTGGGGGGAGGTGACGGAGGGCATGGAATTCGTCGATAAAATCGCAAAAGGCGAACCGCCGCGCAACCCCGACACGATCGTCAAATTTACGCTTGCTGCCTAACCACCACTGTAAAGGAAAAGACTTTCATGAAACTGCTCCTCTCCCTCGTTGTGGCCCTGTGCCTTTCGGCCTCCGCCGCCTTTGCCGCAGACACGGCCGATCTTGAGAACACGCTGTATCTTGACCTGAAGGACGGCCGCGTCGTGATCAAGCTGCGCCCCGACCTCGCGCCCAAGCACGTCGCGCGTGTAAAAGAACTGACGCGCCAGGGCTTCTATAACGGCCTTAAATTTCACCGCGTGATCGAAGGCTTCATGGCGCAGACAGGTGACCCTGACGGCAACGGCACGGGCGGCTCGGGCCAGAAGATCAATTCCGAATTCTCGGATGCCCATTTCGGCCGCGGCACCGTGGGTGCTGCGCGCTCCAACGATCCGCACAGCGCGGACAGCCAGTTCTTCATCTGCTTTGCGGATGCCGGCTTCCTCGACGGGCAATACACGGTCTGGGGCGAAGTGATCTCGGGCATGGAACATGTCGATAAAATCGCCCGCGGCGAACCGCCGTCGAATCCCGACACGATCGTCAAGCTGCAAGTCGCAGCGGACGCCGAAAAGACGGCAACCGAAGAGAAAAAATAAGCCCTTTGATTTAGAAAAAGCCCCGGTTCAAAACCGGGGCTTTTTTTTGCTGAAGAAAAGGCCGGCTGCCTTGCGGCACCGGCCTTTCCAATCAAAGAGGCATATCCCCTAAACTTGTTACATCCCGAACCCGGGCTTCTTGCCGCCGAGCTTGAAGCGGTCTTTCGCCTGCAGCTTGAGCGTCGCCTGTTTGGCGGCCACTTCGGCCTGCGCGATGTCGACCTGGCTGCGGTCGTTGACGCGCACATGCGTCCACAGCGCCTTCATGTCATCAACCCGTCCCGCCCAGAGGTCTGGCGAGAAAACCTGTGCCAGTTGCGAGCGCTCCGCGAGAATGTTGAGCAGCGTGTTTCCGTGGCGGTCTTTCGACAGAAAATCGTCAAGCGTGATCGGCTCTCCCGATTTGCGGGAAATATCGACTACTTTATCGAAGTGCCCGAACTTCACAGCTCCCATCAGTACCGAAGCGCCAAGAAAGCCGCTGGTCCGCCGCAGATCGGCGACTGACAGCGCATCATTCACAGCACCAGGCTGGTTCACGGCAAAGTTATCCCAGAAGGCCTTGAGACCGATCGGTAGGATGGTCGCGCCCGCGGCGTCAATGGGAGTGAGCAACTGGGCTTTGGAGGTCGTGGCCCCAAAGCTGACATTGCTCGCATAGGTTTTGCTTTCCGCTTCGGCATAGGCTGTGTCGAAATCCTTGGCGGTCATGGTGGCGGTCTTCCAGCCTTCCTTGACCTGGCTCCAAAGCTCGAGCATGTCGCCAAGGCGGCCTTCCCAATGCTCGGCGCTGAATACGCGGTAGAGCGATTTGCGCTCCGCTGCACGGGTCAGGATGTTGGAGACATAGCCGACCTGGCGGACGAAATCCGCCGTGTCGAACTTCTCGCCATGAGCCTTCAGGTTGCGGGAGATATCGTCGAATTTGTCCCAGGCGCCCTGATAATAGAACACGGTATCGCCGGAACTGTCGGGCAGCAGCAAGTAATCTTTGCGGAGATAATCGCCCGCCGCAGAAAGCTTGCGCGTGACTTCTTCATAATTGCCGCGTTCCTGGAATGCGCCGCGCAAATCAGCTGCCGTGAGGCCGGCTTTGGCAAGGTTATCTTCCGGCATCTCGCGGCCTTCGGCGGCGAGCATCGAGCGCTTCAGCGCGGGATCGAGCAAGCCGTCGTTCTTGAACAGGTCGCGTCGCGCCGGCACTGGCACTTTGTACCAGAGGCGCTCCATTTCATCGAACCGTCCCTGGAACGTCTCGACCGCGAAAATCTTGCCGAGGCCGCCATGTTCCCGAGCGGAATCGAGCAGGTTGCGCGTCTCGTTCTTGTCGAGATAACGGGTGAAGTCCTCGAGCGCGAATTTCTCTCCTGACTTGGCAACGATATCACGCACCTTGTCGAAATTTTTCCAGAAGCCTGGGGTGTCGATAATGAACTTGCCCTCGTCGTCGGGAGAGAGGAAGTCCGACTTGGTCAGCTTGTTCCCCTGCTCGGCGATTGCCTCCATCATGGCCGTCAGGTTTTCGCCCGAGAACGCGCGCGTTTTATACTTTTCCTGCTCCGGATGCTCGACCAGCGCCGCGATGATGGCCTGCTTGATATAAAGTCCACCGCTCATGTCGTCCCCTTGACTTCCTTGAAGAGTGTTTTGGCCACGCCGTTACGCTGGCACAGCTTTTCAACGTCTTTGTCGACGATGATGGCATTCAGCGGGATGAACAGGACCTTCGCGCCCGGATCTTGCAACCCCGCCTCCAACTCCAGCAGCGTCTCGCAGGAGACGACGCCTTTGTCATGCCGGATCATGTTCGCTTCCCATCCCGACGTGACCTGGAAAAGGCGGCAGCCATGGGGCAGGAACAAAGGTCCCCGCTCCATCGCCTTTTGCTGGGCGACTTCCGCCGCCACTTCTTCCAGTTTCACCGTGGACATCAGCGCCATGCCTTACATGCCGTTCGCGGCTTTTTTGACGACGAACTTGGCATACATCATGTCTACCTTGTCATCCGTCAGCAGCTGCGGCAGCGTGGGTGTCTTGCCCTTGAGATGCTCGACATCCACGTCGTTGCGGTATTTGAACGCATCGACGAGGCGGTCCTTGATTGATGCCTGCATGCCGCGCGTCAGCTCGGTCAATGCGGCCTCGACTTTGGCTTCGGCATTCGCGTCGTGGCGATCTACATGCGTGACGCCAGCTTCCTTGAACGCCGCGAGCAGCTTGGACGGTGCCTTTTCGGACACGACGAGCGTCTTGTTGCGCGCTTCGTTGCGGACGATGTGCACGGTCACCGGGCGGTCACCCTCGTCATCCGAATAGAGGACCTGGACGGAGGTCGTCGCGATCTTCTTGTCTGATTTGCCTTCGGCGATGAACAGCGCTTCATCATGATCGAGGATCGAACCGGATGCTGCGGGCGCGGCCGCGGGTGCAGCCGAGTCATTCGCCGCGCCCTTGGTGAGCGGACGGATGTTCTGTTCCCAGACAGCGGACAGGTTCTTGGCGCCAACAGTCGGGAGCGCGAGCGACGCGATGAAGTCGTCATGATGCACGAGGTCCTTCAGCGTGAAGTCGAGATCCTTGTTCTGAAGCGCATAGACGGCGGTGTCCTTGATGACCGCGCCGGCAATAGGCCGGCCGGCAAAGACTTGCTCTGGATCGCGGTTGGTCACGAACAGTTCGTTCGTTGCTGCCGTATCCTTTTGCGAAACATGCGTCAGCGCATCCAGGAATTTCTTCGGCGTGACGATTTCATCGTCGGACGCCGTGATTTCCGGATTGGTCTGGCGCAGGAAGTCACAGAACACCTTGCGCGCCATGATCGCCTGTTTCGACAGATCGCGATCATTGAACGAGGAGATGTTCAGGTCTTCTTCGACCGAACGCTGTTTGGAGCGCGCAGCTTCCTGCAGGGTGATGTCGCGGAGCGCGAATTCCTGCATCGACTTATTGAGCTTGTTGTAGAGTTTGTTTTTGCCAACGGCGCCGGATTTCTCGTACACCATGCGCTCGAGGAACTCGGTCAGGCGCGTGCCGAAATTGAGCGAGGGGTTTTCCTCGACTGGATCAGAGAGTTTCGGTGCCTTTTCCCATGAACCGAAGTTGACGATACGCGGCGCGTCTTCCTTCTGCATGCGGGGACGGATTGGAATCGCCTCTTCCAGGTGCTGCTTGATCTTGCGGAAGTCGATGCCCTCTTTCTTCGAGTATTCATCATCCACTTCTTCCACGAGGTCGGCATGGCCGTTCGAGGTGATCTTCTCGGCATCCGTCATCTGCTGCCACTTGTCGTAGAACTTCGCGAGTTTTTCAGACGAGTTGACGACGTTCTTCCAGTTTTTCAGCAGGGTTTCCTGCAACTCGGGAACGCGGCCGCCCTCGATTTCCGCTTTCGTTTTGCGGAGGTTCAGCAGCCAGTCGCCGAAGGCCTCGGGATCTTTATCTGCCTGTTCCTTGAACGCGGTGTAGAGCGTCGAAACGGGCAGGCCGACCATCATCTGGCAGATGCGGTGCTGCCAGTCGATGATGTCGGGATCGGGCAGGGTCTGCGGCGACAGGCGGGAGTAAACCGACTTGTTCAGCGAACGCGTGGTGATGCCGTCTTCTTTCTTGTTACCGGTGAGGGTAACGAAGAAGCCAGGCTTCATGTCTTCACGGCGGAAAGTGAATTCGGACGGGCCTGCCGAAGCGTCTTTGTTCTTCAGCGGGTTTTCAACGGTGCACTCCTTCAATTCACCGATGCAGAACTGCCAGACAGTCTGCAGGTTGTCGTCGGTGCCTTCGCGCGACTTGTTGTATTCGTCGAGGACGATCTCCTCCCCCGCCATGAATTTGCGGATGAGCGGGCCGTACTGCGAGTTCATGCCAAGCGCGTTGCCGCCGGCGTTGTCGAGGCCTTCGATTTTCGAGACTTTCTTAAGCACTTCGAACGCGGCTTCGACCTTGTCTGAGCCAGCCGATTTCAGGCCGTTCCAGTCAATCGACTTCACCTGGCCGTCTTCATCGAGCGACAGCACTTCCGAGGGAAGGCCGCGCAGCAGCGACGCCGAGAGGGATTCAAGGGAACCCGCCTGCAGGCGCTTGTCGATCGCTTTCGGGAGCGCATCGCCCGCGCCGAAATCGAGGACCATTTCAAACAGCAGCTCGCGCATGTTCTTGCCGCCGCAGTCGAGGACTTCGATAGGCTCTTTGGAGCGGAGGCGGCCTTGCAGCGCGCCCAGGAAGGATTTACCGGCACCGGGATCGCCGATCATCATCTGCGTGCGGTTGGTCGAGGTCGGCTTGCGGCGCTCGAGACCATCGAAGAACAGCGGCAGCATGGAGGGCACCGGCATGTCGGCATAGGCCATCGCCACCACTTCTTTATAAGGGCGGTCGGAGAACACCTTCATCGGATAGGTGTCATCGGCGATGACCGAAAGAACC
>DASPMW010000184.1:0-7303 GCA_035626855.1 Patescibacteria group bacterium | reverse complement strand
CGGTGGCAATCATACCACTCAATTTTTATGCAGCCTATGTGCACCCGGCGCCAGGTCTGGAGGATAAGCCGTATAGAATCGTTGCGAATATCGTGGGGGGACATATCCTCCTCAGCTTCCTTCTCGGCACTGCGCTCGGATATTTATTTTGCTGGGCGTTCGACCGCCGTGAGCGTTTCTGGCTATGGTTCAACACCGGAAACTGGATGACGGTCCCGGTCACGGCTGTGTCGATCCCGATCTTGCTACTCGCGGTCTTCGGCCACCATGACAAGGGCGATATCGAGCGCGCGCTGACGATTGTTCTATATTACGGAGTTCTGGTAAACGCTTGCGTCGCCTGGAAAGCTTTCAAGGTCGATTGGACGCTTGCCGGTTTTTTCGCCTGCATGTCGATCTTCGTCGCCCAGCAGGTCTGGAACTTCATGTTTTGGGTAAATGACGTGCCAATAAAGTGGTACGGGTAAGCGTCACCGTTGCCAGTTTTTTTTCTTATTCTGCTGCTATTGGGTTTTTGTACCGACGCAAATGCGCAAATCATTGGCCAACGTGCGGAGGAGCGGGAGCGAACCCTTATCATGGCCGAGAAAGGTGACGCCATGTCAGCTTACGCGGCCGCGAAAGAGTATGAACAGGAGGGAAATTTTATTCATGCGGCACGTCTTTACGAGGTTTCAGCCGCCAGGCAGTACAAGGACGCATTTACTCCGTTAGGGCACCTTTATGAGAGCGGAAAGGGGGTTCCGCGCAATCTGGAACGCGCTATCTATTGGTGCTCGGAAGGCCTGAAAGCGGAAAAAGATGGATGGTCCAAAGGGGCTTACCGTCTTGGCATGCTTTATTTTTCGGACGTGGAGTAAAGCAGGATTACGCCGAAGCGGCGCGGCTATGGATGGCCCTGCCAAGCGGCTTACAGCTGCGGTCACGGGGCTTGGTTATTTGTGTTATAATGGCCTTGGTGTTCAGCGAGACGCCGCGACTGCGTCTCAGCTTTGGCGTGCGGCCGCGAACCGGAGCAATGCCTTCGCGCAATTTAATCTCGGCATACTATACGCAAACGGGGATGGTGTGAGAAAAGATATTGAGATCGCATATAAATACATCAAAGCTGCTTCATTAAATTACAAGCGCGACAAAAGGATAGTGTATCAAGATTTTTTACAAAAACTCTCGGTGCAGATACCCAAGGAAAGGCTAGTTAGTCTGGATTACCAAGCTAGTATAATGGGTAGCGTCTTGCCCTGAGTAGTCGCCTGTAGCCTATTGCGCTGGCCGTCTCGGCGCGGATACAAGCGTTTCCATGTAGAGAACGGCCTTGCCTTTCTGGTTGAAGGTCGTGCTTTTGACCCTAAATGTGCCGCGTGTCGCGTCGGGGGCGAGGGGAAACAGGTCGGTAATTTCACCTTTGTAGGTAAGCGTGTCCCCGGGCCGGACTGGACGCAGCCAGTTCATTTTCTCGACAGCGACGCCGACCATGCCGCCCTTCATTTTCGGCATAGCTGCCACGATCATGCGCATGGTGAGGGCAGCAGTATGCCAGCCGCTCGCGATCAAGCCGCCGAACATTGTGTCTTTCGCCAATGCTGGGTCGGTGTGGAAATCCTGCGGGTCGAACTTGCGGCCGAAAGCGAGCACATCAGCCTCTGTCACCTCGACCGGACCGGCCGCATAATGCTGGCCGGGCGCAAGGTCTTCAAACCAGGTAAAAATGTCGTTTGTCATGGATGGAAGTTATAGGGCGCTGTAGCGTTTTGGCAATTGGCGCCACGCTTCACATAATGCCTCAGTCTTTTATTACCTTTGCGGCTACGCTTTGCTAAACTCAGCCGTCCTAACACTGGAGTTTCTAAGGTATGCCAAGCTACAAGGCCCCCCTCGACGATATGCGCTTTGTTCTCAATGAAGTGCTGAATGTATCGCAGCTTCGATCGCCCCCCGATTTCGAGAATGTGGACGATGCCACGATCAATGAATTTCTGGCACAGACCGCGCGGCTGGCGGAGGAGGTACTGTTCCCGCTGAATGCCAGCGGCGATCGCGAAGGCTGCCATCATGATCGCGACACGAAGACTGTCGCTACCCCCAAGGGTTTCAAGGAAGCCTACGCGCAATTTTGCGCCGCAGGGCTGCCTGGATTCGCCTGCGATCCGAAATATGGCGGCCTCGGGATGCCGATCGTGCTCAACACGGCGCTGTCGGAAATGTTCTGCTCGGCCAATATGGCCTTCGCCATGTATCCAGGCCTTTCCCATGGCGCTTACAACGCCTTGCATGTCTATGGCACGGAAGAGCAGAAAAATGCCTATCTGCCAAAGCTCGTTTCAGGGGAATGGTCCGGCACAATGTGCCTGACCGAGCCGCAATGCGGCACCGATCTCGGCCTCATCAAGACCCTCGCGGTAAAGCAGGCGGACGGTAGCTATCAAATCACGGGCACGAAAATATTTATCTCGTCCGGCGAGCATGACCTGACCTCCAACATCCTGCATCTTGTGCTGGCGCGGATCGACGATCCCTCCACCCCCCCAGGGATCAAGGGCATCAGCCTTTTCCTCGTCCCGAAAATCATGCAGGACGGCGCGCGCAACGGCGTCTGGTGCCAGCGTATCGAAGAGAAAATGGGGATCCACGGGAACAGCACCTGCGAAGTTGGCCTCGAAAACGCTTATGGCACCCTGATCGGCGAGCCGCATAAGGGGATGCGGGCAATGTTCGTGATGATGAACGAAGCGCGCCTGGGCGTCGGGCTGCAGGGCCTCTCCTTAAGCGAAATCGCCTATCAAAACGCCTTGATCTACGCGCTGGACCGGCGTCAGGGACAGCCGATCGAGCAGAAAATAGGTGAGGATAACCTCGGCAAGTCCGCCGTCCCCATCATCACCCACCCCGATGTGCGGCGCGAGCTGCTGACCGTCAAAGCGCAGGCGGAAGCGGCCCGCATGATGATCTACTGGGTTTCCATGCAGCTGGATATCGCGCATAAACACGCTGATGAAAAGGTACGCAGACAAGCGCAGAAAATTGCCGACTTGCTGACGCCGATCATGAAGGCGCATTTCACTGACAACGCGGTGGATAACACCAACTCCGCGATGCAGGTCTTTGGCGGCCACGGCTACATCAAGGAGCATGGAATGGAGCAGTATAACCGCGACGCCCGCATCACGCGCCTTTATGAAGGCACCAACGGGATCCAGGCACTCGACCTGATCGGACGTAAAGTGATGAAAGAAAACCTGCTCGGCAATTACCTGTCCGTCATCAATCACGACATGATCGCGGCGCTCAAAGCTGGCGTGTCGCTCAGGCTGCTGTGCCGCCTCGCCAAGGGCAGCTGGTGCCGGTTGTGGTTCCATACCTTTTGGCTGCGGCTAAAGGCTGCGACTGGTTTGGCGCTTGCCAAAATGGGTCACCAGAAGTGCCTCGCGAAAGTCATGGTGCAGGCGGGCGCGATGTCGACCGATTACCTGAAGCTGTTCAGTACCGTCGCGATGGGCCATATGTGGGTGAAAATGGCGACCGTGGCCAAGCAGCGATTGGCGGAAAATCCGGACGGCCGCGATTTTTACGAGACCAAGCTGAAAACCGCGCGCTTCTATTTCGACCGCATTATGCCGCAGACAGCCGCCTATTCACGCGCTATCTGCCGCGGCGCTGAATCAACGATGGATATCGCGCCGGAAAGCTTCGCGCATCAGCAAACGACGATCGGCGAGAAGTCTTGGACCAAGCCAGAAACGCCGGCGAAAGCCTGATGATACCGGAGATAAAATGAAAAAATTCCTACTCGTTTTCCTTTTGATCGCGATGCTGGCCGGTGGCGGCGTCTTTTTCGCCATCAAGAAATACGTGAACACCGCGGAAATCGAGGCGCGTGTCGTGGCGGCGGTGAAGGAAAAAACAGGGCGGGACCTCGCCTTCAGCCGCATGCGGGTCATGCCATTCATTACCCCTCTGCCCGCGCTGATGGTCAAGCTGGAGAACGTAACCTTCAGCAATGCCGAGTGGGCAGGAGCAAAACCCATGACGGAACTCGGCGCGCTGGAAGTGCGCCTGGCGCTTCGCCCGTTGCTTGAAAAGCGAATCGAAATTCTCAAATTCACGCTCGATAAGCCCATTATCCGTTTGCAGGTCGCGGCGGACGGGAAGAAAAACTGGGAGTTTCCGGCGCAAAAGAAGGATGGCGCCCAAAAACCGGCAGCGCAAGGCGATGCCAAGGCTCCTGATTACGCCAAGGACCTGACATTCAAGTTCAGCCAGGTCGAGATCGTGAAAGGCGCGATCAGCTATCTGGACGCAAAGACGGGCACCAACCTCGCCTTGGAGAAGGTCGACCTCAATATCAATTACCCTGATCTTGACAGCGGCGTACAACTCGATGGCTGGGCTGAATACCGCGGCCAGCGCGTCAGCATGTTCCTGAACCTGGATAAACCGCTTGAGCTTGCTAAGGGGGCCGGCTCTTCAGGCAAGCTGACGCTGAAATCGGACGGCGTATTCACCGCCACCGCTGTCGGCAAGCTTGCGACGGCCGGTACCTTCCTGAAGGGCAAGCTGGACGCTGACATCACCTCGCTGTCGAAGCTGTCGGCCTGGCTATCAGGGGGCGAGCAACAGGATATGCCGTTTACGCAAGTCAAGTTCTCGAGCGCTGCGGAGTTGTCCGCAGCCGCGCTGAAACTTTCCGGCGCAAAGCTCGCGCTGGACGAGGTCGCGGCGGAGGGCGACGTAGCACTGGCACTGGCCGGAGCGAAGCCCGCTTTCACGGCGCGGGCGCGACTGAACAAGCTCGATCTCGACCGGTTTACAGGGGCCGCCAAGGACGAACCAGGTAATACAAACGGCGACGCCAAAGCCCAACCTGCCGCGAAGCAGCAGGACTGGGACGCAACGCCACTCGATTTCAGTGGCCTGAAAGCGGTCAATGCTGATCTCGTGCTGTCAACAGCGGGTTTCTCGCTTCGCGGCGCGGATGTCGGGCCGAGCACGCTGACGGTGCAATTGCGGGATGGAAACCTCCGCTTCAAGTCAACGGAGGCGACGCTCTTCGGCGGACGCTTCCTGTCCGACATATCCGTAAGCGCCGCGCAAAAGACCCCGACGGCGACCATTCGTTTCGGCATGACGGATGTGGAAGCGAAACCCGTCCTGACGACCTTCGCCGATTTCGACAAGCTGAGCGGGAAGATGGATGCAGTAGTCGATGTGACGACTGCGGGTAACAGCGAAAAGGCGCTCATCGGGAATCTTACCGGCAACGGAAGTTTCAATTTCAAGAACGGTTCGCTGAAGGGCATCGACCTCGTCAGTATCATGTCATCCGTCCAGAAACGCCTCGGCGAGATGGGTGTGGGTCAGGGGAAAACGGACTTCGTCGATATGGGCGGCACATTTACCGTAGCGAACGGCGTCGCCCGTAATGACGACCTGAAAATGCGCGGCCCCTTGGTACAGGCGACGGGCTCCGGCACGCTCGACCTGCCGCGTAAATATATCAATTACCGTGCACTGCCCGTGCTGACTGCATCGTCCGCGATGGAGGGCGCGAAAGGCCTCACGGTGCCGGTGGATATCAAGGGACCCTTCAGCAATATCAAGGTCAAGCCGGACTATGCCGGCGCAATCACCAAAATCCTCGAAAATCCCGATGACATTAAGGCTGCTGTGAAGCACGTGCGCGAGAACAGCAAGGATATCATCAAAGGATTCAAGGAAGATCCGGACGCAGCTATCGGCAATTTACTTGGTGGAGGCCTTTTCGGAAGGAAGAAAAAGACAGATGCGGAGGAACAGCCCCCTGTAGAAGACCCCAATGCCATCGCACCCTACACCGCCCCCTGATTGACGTGACCCTTTATAAACTCACTAAACGCCTTCGCGATAAGTTATGGGAGGCAAGCTTCAAGCCCGGAACAGTAACCGGCCGCTTTGGCTTGCGCATGCTGCGCCTCGGCATTGCCGTCGCACGGGACATCCATGAGGGGGATTACGGGCAGCGCGCGGCGAGCCTGGCCTACACGACTCTGGTGTCCTTTGTGCCGGTGCTAGCCATTGCCTTTTCAGTGTTGAAAGGTTTTGGGGTCCATGACGCGCTGCTGCCGAGCCTGAAGGCTTTTCTGGCTCCCCTGGGACCTGTATCGATCGAGCTTGCTGACCGTATCGTCGGCTTCGTCGAGAACATCAATGTGGGAGTGCTGGGCGCAGTGGGCACCGCGTTCCTGATCTTCGGCGTCGTGTCGACTATGCAAAAGACCGAAAACGCGTTCAACGAAATCTGGCGGGTCCTGAAGGGACGGACATTCTTCAAGCGCGTGCGGGATTATATGGCGGTCGTGCTTGCGGGGCCGCTGCTCATGTTCCTTTCGATCGCAATGTCTGCGACGCTCGAGCATGCGGATGTGGCATGGAAGTGGCTGCATATCGATCTGGTGGACTCGACAATGGAGCATGTCTTTTCCGTCGTTCCCTGGGTACTTTTTATCCTTGCCTTCGCTGCATTGTATGGTTTCATGCCCAACGCCCGGGTGAAACCCCTCTGCGCGCTCGCGGCAGGGGCGACGGTTTCGCTTGTGTGGAAGTTTCTCGGCGCCGTCTTTGGTTTGTTTGTCGCCACTTCAACCAGTTATGCCGCAATCTATTCCGCCTTTGCGGCGCTGATCCTGTTTATGATCTGGGTCTATGTCGGTTGGTTCACATTGCTTGCCGGCGCAGCCGTCTCATATTATTTACAGCATCCGACCAACCAGGGCCTCAGCCGCCATATCAAAAATCTCTCCGTGCGGGTCAAGGAAAAGATCGCGCTGCAGGTGTGTCATGACATCGGCCGGGCTTTTTACAAGGACGGAAAAGGCATCGATCTTCAACACCTTGCCTCCGGACTTAAAATGCCGGCGCTTGCAGTCCTTGATGTGATCGAGGATCTCTCCGACCAGGGTATTCTGGCGGCGACCGGCACAGGCGCGCCGCATTTCATTCCGGGACGCCCCTTTGATACGACGACGATCGAAGACCTGCTGAAGGCTATCCGCGCCGCCGACGAAACACCCATCCTGCGTGTCGACCGGGTGCATGGCTCCCCCGGCGTTAATACGGTGGTGAAACTTTTGGACAAGGCATTGCATGACAAGCTTGGCAAATACACGCTCAAACAGCTCGCGACAGGGAGTATAGAGGCATGATTCCGCGTTTCACCCGCAAGGAAATGGCTGATATCTGGGAGCCGGAGAACCGCTTTAACCTGTGGCTGGAGGTGGAGCTGGCAGCTTGTGAGGCGCAGGCCGAGCTTGGCGTCATTCCCCTGGAC
>DASPMW010000183.1:0-3774 GCA_035626855.1 Patescibacteria group bacterium | reverse complement strand
TGTCCTTCCTGCCAGCAGGACCTCGCCGTGCGAGACCTTATTCCTGTTCTGTCCTGGCTCTGGCTCCGCGGGCGCTGCCGGCGATGCCAGGCCCCGATCGGCTGGCAATACCCGATGATAGAAATCGGCACTGTTGCGCTCTGCCTCGCTTTTTACAGCCGGTACGGGTTTTCCGCGCAAACCTTATGCCTGTTCGCGCTGGCGCCGTTGGTGACCAGCATCATAGCGATCGACCTTAATTTCAAGATCATCCCGGACGGCTTAAATCTGGCTATGTTACTGCTTGGCATCGTTATGCTGGGCTTGAACGCAGTTCAGGCGCCCGATGCGGCCTCGTTTATTCTCGAGCGAGGCGGGCAGGGGATAACGGCGGCGGTTATCTACATCGCTGCTTCTCTCTTCCTGCGATGGGCGATCATGGTCTGGCGCAAAAAGGACGCGCTCGGTCTTGGCGATGTTAAGTTCTTCGGTGTTGCGGGGTTCTGGCTGGGGCTTAACCCCGACGCCGGCGCTTATTTAATGCTGGTCGCCGGCGTTATCGGCATTATTCTCGCGCTTTTCTGGCAAAGGGTGAAAAAGGAAGCGGAATTTCCTTTTGGTCCTGCCATCCTGCTTGCTTTCGTCGCCATGCTGCTCTGGCAGGGGCCTGTGTTCCTGCTGCAGTAGCGCTGTGGCGCGATATGGCAACCGGCCAGAATTTACCGTTTGTTCAAACTATTTAAGCTATCTTATGAAGGGTGTGTCGTCCGGCCGCGTGCGCGGAACCGGAGGGCGTTTTGAGTATAGAGGGGACAGCCGTGGATATTACCGAACTATTGAAATTTACGCTCGATAACAAGGGCTCGGACCTTCATTTGGCCGGCAACAACCAGCCCATCGTGCGCATCGACGGCGACCTGCAGCGCATCAAGACCGATGTCCTGACCGCCGAGGTGATCCGCGCCATGCTGTTCTCCGTTATGACCGAAGAACAACGCGCCGTTTACGAACGCGATTTCGAGCATGACTTTGCAATTTCGCTGGGACAGGACGCGCGTTTCCGCGTCAACGCTTTCACCAACCGCCAAGGCTCCGCCGCTGTCTTCCGGGTCATTCCGACCAAGATCCCCACAATGGAGCAGCTCGACCTGCCGCCGGTCATCCGCCGCCTGGCGGAACTGGAAAAAGGCCTCGTGCTGGTCACCGGCCCCACGGGCTCTGGTAAGTCAACGACGCTCGCCTCGATGATCAACCACATCAACGCGAAATATCCCTACCACATCCTGACCGTCGAAGACCCGGTCGAATTCTTCCACAATTCGAAAACCTCGCTCGTCAACCACCGCGAGGTCGGCAACGATACCAAGTCCTTCGGGCGCGCGCTGAAATCAGCCCTTCGCGAAGACCCTGACGTCATTCTGGTGGGGGAGATGCGCGACCATGAAACGATCTCGCTTGCGTTGACCGCCGCCGAAACGGGCCACTTGGTCTTCGGAACCCTGCACTCGAACACGGCCGCCAAAACCATCGACCGCGTCATCGACGTGTTTCCGGCCGCCGAGAAAGAAATGGTCCGCGCGATGCTTTCCTCATCCGTGCAGGGCATTATCGCGCAGTCGCTCCTGAAAAAGTCGGGCGGGGGCCGCGTTGCTGCGCATGAGATCATGGTCGGCACGAACGCGGTGCGAAACCTGATCCGCGAAAACCAGCTTGCGCAGATTTACTCGATGATCCAGACCGGCTCGCGCTACGGCATGCAGACGATGGAAGACTCGGTGAACGACCTTCTTATCTCCGGCCTTATAACCGAGGAAGTGGCGAACGAGGTCCTGAAAGACGCGACTGAATCGCTTGAAGAAGCCGCGGGCGAGGGCGGAGGAGGGGGCGGACACGCAGCGCCGCCGCCTAAAAAGGGCAACCCGCTGACCGGCGGCAAGCCCATGGCGGCGCCGCCCAAGCCCACCGCCGCGAAGCCGCCGCCCATGACCGACGACAAGCCTGAAGGAGGATATTCCTTTTGAGCGGAGTCGCGATTTACGCCTACCTCAACGAGATGATCCAGAAGACGGCGACCGACCTTTACATCACTGTCGGCGTACCGCCGATGCTGCGCGTCGATGGTGAGCTGAACCCGCTTGGCGAGCAGGTTCTGCAGGAAGACGACGTGCAGGCGATGCTCAACGAGGTGCTGACCTCGCGCCAGCGCCGCGAATTTGATTCCACCATGGAGCTCAACCTTGCCTTCGATATGGGCAAAGAGGGCCGCTTTCGCGTAAACGTGCTGCGCCAGCGCCAGCATACCGCCATGGTCATCCGCCGGATCACGAGCGCGATCCCGAGCTTCGAGCAGCTGCGCCTGCCGAAATTGCTCGAGGCGCTGGCAATCGAGAAGCGTGGCCTGATCATGGTGTCCGGCGTGACCGCCTCCGGTAAATCGACCTCGCTTGCCTCCATGATCGACTTCCGGAACCGCACCTTCGGCGGCCATATCATCACGATCGAGGACCCGATCGAGTATTACCACGAGCACAAGAAGGGCGTGGTGACGCAGCGCGAAATCGGCATCGACACGAATTCCTACCAGATCGCGCTGAAGAACGCGCTGCGCCAGAAACCCGATGTCATCCTGGTGGGTGAGGTGCGCGACCCCGAGGTTATGGAGCAGACGATCACCGCGGCCGAAACCGGCCACCTGTGCTTTGCGACCATCCACACCAACAACGCTGCGCAGGCGATCGAGCGCATGATCAACTTCTTCCCCGAAGACCGCCAGCAGCAGATGCGGATCGCGCTGTCGCTCAACCTTCGCGCGATCATCGCGCAGCGCCTCGTGCGCTCGACCGAAGGCGGCATGGTCGTCGCGCTTGAAATCCTGCTCAACGAAGCACTCATCAAGGAATTGATCCTGAAGGGCGACACCTCGAAGATCAAGGAAGTTATGGGTAATAACAATACCGCGGGCATGATCACTTTTGACCAGTCGATCTACAAATTGTTCACCGACGGGATGATCACGGAATCCACCGCCATCGCCGAGGCGGATATTCCCGCGGATATGAAAATTCGCGTCCAGCAGTTCAAGATCGGCGGCCGCGCCTCCGGCATGTCGAACATTGACACCTCAAAACTCTCTCTGTAAGAATGTTTGATATCAAAACCATAGACGGTTTTGGGCAATGAACATTTTCTTTTAGAGTTAGGGCAATCTGGCATGACTGGTCGTTTCCTTCGCTTCCTCCGCGTATCTATCGTCGCGGCGGCCCTCGGTCTCAGCCTGACAAGCTGCCAGCTTGCGAAGAACCAGGTTACTTTTGATCGTGCAGCGGAAGCCGAGCGTCAGAATTATCGCGATGCCTTCGCGCCCATCCCGACCCAGGCAAACAGCGATGTTCCCACGCCGGAACTCCAGCCGCTGGTCTCAACCCCGGCAGAGCTGAAGATGCCTTCCCCCCTGGTGACGGTCTCCGTGAACCAGACGGTTTCACTGCGCGACCTGATGTACCAGTTGGCGGAACAGGCGGAGGTTGATCTCGAGCTTGATCCGCAGATTCACGGATCGCTCATTTTCACCGCGAAGGACCGCCCCTTCGATCAGGTTGTCGACCGCATCGCGGAAATGGCCGGCCTGCGCTATACGTTCGAAAACGGCGTGCTTCGCGTTGAACTGGATCGTCCATACCTGAAAAATTATGACGTCGACTTCCTAAACGTCGAACGCAAAGGCGAGACCTCGATCAGCACCACTTCCTCCAGCTCCACCAGCACCGCGTCGAACAAGCTTGAGTCGGACCTCTG
>DASPMW010000182.1:0-6710 GCA_035626855.1 Patescibacteria group bacterium | reverse complement strand
GTAAGAAGCATAGCTCAGCGGAATGATCGCAAGAATATAGACCGCCAACTGCCAGATGCGCATCGAGCGCTGATAGGGCAGCATCCAGACGCCCACCAGCGCCGGGCCCCAGCAGATCAACACGAAAAGCGGCCAGAACAGCCACAAAGCCGGGCCGTCGGGCCGGCCGATCGAGCAGGAAAAGCTATGCGCGCGCGTCAGCGCATACATGGGCAGCAGCGGGTAGAACATGGCGAAGGGCACCAGGAACCAGGTCGTGCGCCACCACGGCTTTCCCAGGTCGCCGGTCATCTGGAGGTCTGCTCCTTGGTCGCGAGGAAGCGGATATCCGGCCAGTTTTCGTTGGCATTGTCGAGGTGCCAGGCGTTGCGGGCGAGGAAGACGGGATGGCTATCATGATCCTCCGCGATATTCGGCAGGTTCTGGTCGATGAAGGCTTCCAGCTTGTCGCGCTTGTCGCTTTCCAGCCAGCGCGCGGTATGCAGCGCCGCCTGCTCGAAGCGAACGGGCAGGTTGTATTCCGTGCGGATGCGGTCGGCCAGGATGTCGAACTGCAGCGGGCCGACCACGCCGACCACCCAGCTTGAATCCATGCGGGGCTTGAAGACGCGGGCGGCCCCCTCCTCCGCGAGCTGCAGCAGCGCTTCGCCCAGGTGCTTGGCGCGCAAGGGATCGTCGAGGCGCACGCGCTGCAGATGCTCGGGGGCAAAGCTTGGAATGCCGACGACGTGCAAAATCTCGCCCTCGGTCAGCGTGTCGCCGATCCGCAGGTTGCCGTGGTTGGAAATGCCGATAATGTCGCCGGCATAGGCTTCCGCCGCCACTTCGCGCTCCTGCGCAAAGAACATAAGCGGATTGTGAACGGTGACAGATTTGTTGCTGCGCACATGGTGCAGCTTCATGCCCCGCTTGAAATGGCCGGACGACAGGCGCGTGAAGGCGATGCGGTCGCGGTGCTTCGGGTCCATGTTGGCCTGGATCTTGAAGACGAAGCCGGTCACTTTCTCTTCATAGGGCTCGATCGGCCGCTCGGCGGTCGGCTGCGGCTGAGGGATCGGCGCATAGTCCTTCAGCCCGCCCAGTAATTCCCGGACGCCGAAATTGTTGAGGGCGGAGCCGAAGAAGACCGGCGACAAATGCCCTTCCAGGTAGGATTTGCGGTCCAGCGGCTTGCAGGCGCCGCGGATCATCTCGATGTCTTCGCGCAGTTTCTTCACGGCGTCCGTCGGCAGCAGCGCGTCGAGCTGCGGATCATCCAGCCCCTCGCATTTAACGGCATCGCCGATCGATGCGCCCTTCGTGCGTTCCGCGAGCAGCAGCTGATCATTGACGAGATCGTAACAGCCAAGGAAAGCCTTGCCCATGCCGATCGGCCAGCTTGCCGGCGTCACGTCGAGCGCGAGCTTTTTCTCGATTTCGTCGAGCAGCTCGAACGGGTCCTGCCCCTCGCGGTCGAGCTTGTTGATGAAGGTGATGATCGGCATGTCGCGCATGCGGGTCACTTCGAACAATTTTCGGGTCTGCGCCTCGATGCCCTTGGCATGGTCGATCACCATGATCGCGCTGTCGACGGCGGTCAGCGTGCGGTAGGTGTCTTCGGAGAAATCCTGGTGACCCGGCGTGTCGAGCAGGTTGAAGGTCGTGCCGTTATATTCGAACGTCATGACGGAGGACACGACCGAGATCCCGCGCTCCTGCTCCACCTTCATCCAGTCGGAACGCGCATGGCGCACCGACTGGCGCGCCTTCACCGCCCCCGCCAACTGGATCGCGCCGCCGAACAGCAGCAGCTTTTCCGTCAGCGTCGTCTTGCCGGCGTCCGGGTGAGAGATAATGGCAAATGTGCGGCGCTTTTCAACTTCGTCGCGGATGGTGGTCGTGCTCATCAGAATATCTTTCCTTCAAACGGGTTCGCGCCCGTCTTGTCCTCGATTTCAATCACCCAGACATCCGGGTCGCGCTTGATGCTGCGCTGAATGTATTCGTCGGCCTTGCGTTCCTCGACCAGCGGGCCGTCGAAGACGGCCATCCAGCCCAAATCCCCGTTCTCGTCGCGCGACTGGTTGAGCAGCTTGCAGCCGGATCCCGGCACGAGGATCTTCACCATCACGGTGCCGGCGGCGTCCGCGCCCTTATGGACGACATAATGGGGAATCCCTTTCGCCGTGCATTGGCGCAGATGCGCGGTGACCCAAAGCTCGGTCGGGACGCGGTCTTCGGTCACGGCAACGTCACTTCTTGATCTTGTGGCCGAAAATCTCGAACGTGTGGTCGATGATTTTATAGCCGAGGCCTTCGGCGATCTTGTGGATATGCGCCTCCAGCTCGTCCGACTGGAACTCGATCACCTGGCCTGTCTCGGTATCGATCAGGTGGTGATGGTGCTCGTGGTCATGCTCTTCCTTCACCTCGAAGCGGGCATAGGTGCCGCCGAAATCATGCTTCACGACGAGGCCGAGTTCCGCGAGCAGGCCAAGGGTGCGGTAGACGGTCGCGATGCTGATCGAGGGGTCGACGCGCTTCGCGCGGTCGCAGACCGTGTCGACGGACGGATGGTCGCCCGACTCCTCCAGCACCTTCAGGATGACTTTGCGCTGGTCGGTCATTTTCAGGCCGGCTTCGGCGCATTTCAAAAGCAGTTTGGACATGTGTTTCCGTGGGTTTTTTTTGAGAGCAAGTTATAGCCCATCCACTCCGGGTTTTCCAGTCCCTATTTATGTCAATCTTTATCCGGCGGCAACATGCGCTCGGCGGGGAAATCGAGGAAGATGCGCGTGCCCTTGCCTTCATCGGATTCTAGGGTCAGCTTGCCGTCATGCAGCTCGACCATCGCCTTTGCGAGCGGCAGGCCGAGGCCTGTGCCCTGCCCCTTGAAGTATTTCGGGTCGTTCACCTGTGCGAAGGGTTCGAGCACAAGGCGCTGTTTGTCGACGGGAATCCCACAGCCTTGGTCGATAACGCAGATGCGCAGTTGCTCATTCGGCAGCATCTCCGCGCCGACGCGCACCGTGCGGCCGGCCGGCGAAAACTTGACCGAGTTCGCGACAAGGTTGATGAGGATCTGGCGCAGCAGGCGCTGGTCGGCGCGGATATGCGGCACGGCCTCATGCACGTCGAATTCAAGCTTCACCTGCGCCGCCTCCGCGCGGTCGGCCATGATGCGCATGACCGATTCAAATACATCCGCGAGCTCGACATCGCTTTCGATGAGGTTGACCTTGCCCGCCTCGATCTTCGACATGTCGAGAACGTCGTTGATGATGTCGAGCAGGTGGCGGGCAGAGAAATGGATGTCGGAGAGGTATTCCTCGTATTTCGGGTTGTTGATTGCGCCGAAGGTCTGGTTCTTCATGAGCTCGGAAAAGCCGATGATCGCATTCAGCGGCGTGCGCAGTTCGTGTGACATATTGGCAAGGAAGCTTGATTTTGCCTTGTTCGCGGAATCCGCGTCTTCCTTGGCACGGCGCAGGTTGCGCACCATGTTCTTGCGCTCCGTCACGTCGCGGATTGTCGACACCATGAAGCGGCGTTTTTGCGACAGCTCCAGAAGCGCGGTCGTGACAAGAATATCCGCGAAGCTGCCGTCTTTCTTCAGGATCTGCAGCTCGCGCGTGCCGTGGCGGCCGCGCTCGATGAAGGCCTGGTGCAGTTTGCGCGATATCGCCTGGTCTTCCGGCGGAATCAACAGCGCGAACTCCTCCCCCAGCAGATCTTCGCGTGTCCATTCATAGTCGGCGAGGAAGGTATCATTCACGCGCACGATGCGTCCGTGGTGATCCGTGACGATAATGCCGAGGCCTGAGGCGTCGAACAGCGAGGTCAGCAGCATAATCGCATCGTCGCGCTCGCGCTGCAGCTGCATGCTGTCGACAACGTCAGGACGCGCCATGATATCGACGAAGCGCACGCGGCCATCATTGTCGAAAATCGGGTTCAATATAAAAGCCTGCACGCGGATGCCGCCCGGCACGCGCGGCACGGCGTTGAAGGTCACGGGCCGCTTGGTTTTGACGCAAGAGGTAAACGACTGCTCGATCTGCTCGGCGACTGCGCGCTCGAAAAGCTCGGACGGCGTCATGCCGATCATCTTCTCCCGCGGCAGGTCGAAATACGCGGCGGCGACGATATTGACCTCGGCATATACAAAGCGCCCGTCCGGCTCCACCGACACGACGAGGCGCGCGATCGGCGCCTTCAGGAAGAAATTCCTGAAGTCCTTGTCCTGTATGGCTGTTTGTTCTGTGACGAGCATCGGCTTTCTGGCGGCAGTTCCGGGCAAGACGCACCTTCCTTTTTGGTAGCATGTAACTAGCAAAGATCTGGTTAACGAAAGGTTGCCAGCACGCCGCCTGCGGTTAATCTGCCGCTGAATTTATTCATTATTTTCATAATGCGTTTGACGCTGTGGTATATCCATGCCACATTACACCCACTTGAGGATAAGTCGCAGAATCGCGGGTACGCGACGCGGCGCTCAAGGCAACAAACGGCAACAAGCCATAACAAGAGGTGTCAGATGCTCCTTGGAAATAACCACCACTTCGTCAATACCGAAGGCAAATCCGTCGAACAGATCATCGACCTGATGTTCAAGGAAAAGGAAATCCGCGAGGCGAAGGAACGCGAAGACCGCCGCCAGGCAGCAGCCGAGCAGCTGCAAAAGGCAAAGGCCGAAGTGACCGAAAAGAAGCCGGCCGCAATCTCTGCCTCCCCCGTGACCGAACCGCATGGCCTGAACAAGGTCATCCAGCAGGTCCGCAAATCGCTGCACATCTAAGCGGCGCGAACGACACGTAAAAAAAAGGCGGCCATGAAAGGCCGCCTTTTTTTGGTAGGGAATTAAGAAAACCCTGAAACGGGGCCCTCGTATAGGCTAACAGGCGCGTTGCTTGAGAGTTAAGCCTGATAAATGGGCTCAAACAGACGCAATGAAAGTTTTAGCACTAAACCAATATTAACTAGGAGTACCAGTACCGCGAAATATCTATGCGAAAAAACGGAATTCCTGTGACCTTTAAATCCAAAATGCCACACTAGTACCCCACCGTTCACGAGCAAAGCTCCCCAACTAGTCGTAACTAAGAGATCAACTTCGCGTTGAAGAGTGACTGCCGGAATTCGACCCAATTCGAATAGGAAATAGTAAATATCAAAGGTTGCCCAAATTATAAAGGCGGGGAAAGCTAGCCAAAAAACACGCATAAGCCAAAGTAGCCCAGTGCGCGTTAGTTTAAAAATCCGCGTTGCCGCAGATTCTAATTTGTCCATTAAAATCCTCTATATGCATCTATCCCGCTGGCTAATGTCGCCAGTGAAATGAGACAACAAACTAAAATTGGCTATCGCTTATGCACGTCGCGCGCGTATTGCTCCAGCGCGCTGCGTTCATGGTATTCCTTGACGCGGTTGCCGCCATCGCCGCGGGCGATGTTGAGGGCCTGCTTGGCATGGTCGATCGCGAGGTCGGGGCTTTCGCGCTGGAGGGCTTCAGCGATGCCGAAGCTTGCCGTGATGCGCAGCTTCTCGCCGTTCGGCATGAAGATCGGCGTGTTTTCAATTTCGCCACGCAGGCGGTCCATGACCGAGCAGGCATCCATGAATTCGACGTGCTTCAGCACGATCAGGTATTCGCCCTTGCCGAGGTAATAGGCGTCGTCAAATGATCGCACCGTGCGCGCAATCACCTGCGCCATATTGGCGTAGACCGCGTCCATGCTGCGGCGGTCGTATTTCTGCTGCAGCTCGTCCATCTTGTCGATGAGCGTGTTGGCGATGCTGAACGACGTGCCCTTGCGGTCGAAGCGGTCCTGTTCGCGCTTGATGTCGGTGCGCATGCCGGCGACGGTGCGCAGGCCGGTGATCGGGTCAACGGCGGCCACGGCGTCGGTCACGTCCTGCTGCAGCCGGCGCAGCTGCGTCACATAGCCTTCAAACTGGTTCTCGAAATCGTCATAGGCGTCGAGCTGCGGGGCGACGCCGCCCTGGCAGGCTTCAAGGAAGCGCTGCGCGACATGGCACAGCTCGTCATGCACCATGGCGAGCTTGTCGGCGACTTTGCGGTCGATGGTGTTGCGCTCCGCCTCTTTCTTGCACCACATGACGATGGCGGCGGGAGCGTGGTAATCGGCGGGGCGGGCCTGCGAGCCCGGGAAGAAGCACTGGCGCATGATATCGACGCGCCAGTCGAGCAGCGCCTCGATCTCGGCGACGATCATGTCGGTCGATAATGTCTGGGCGTATGAAACAGCCACGTATCACCAGTAATAAAATTGCGCGCAAGAAAATGCCGCACAATTAAAATTATATCACAGGGGGTCCCCTAGACAATCCACTCTTTTTTGGTGGTTTCCAGGGTGTCGTTGGCGATGGCCTTGCGCACATCGCGCATCAGGCGGGTCATGGTTGCCACATTATGTATGGATAACAACTGCATACCCAAAAGCTCGCTGACCCGGAACAGGTGGTGGATATAGGCACGGCTGTGGTGCTTGCAGCACTGGCAGTCGCAGGTCGAATCAACCGGGTCGGGGTCGTTCACATATTTCGCATTGCGGATGTTGATCCGCTCTTTCTGCGCGCCCTTGACCATCGCCCAGCCGTGCCGCGCGATGCGCGTCGGCGACACGCAGTCGAAGGTATCGATGCCGGATTTCACGTTAGTGAAGATGTCGATGAAGCTGCCGATGCCGAGCAGGTGGACCGGCCGGGTT
>DASPMW010000181.1:0-3477 GCA_035626855.1 Patescibacteria group bacterium | reverse complement strand
GTCGGTGTTGCTCGCGGAGACGAAACCACGCTCCAGCTTGGCGAGATTCTGCGATGCGTAGAGGAGGTTCGTGTAAAGCTCGAGCTCTGCCGTGAATTTCTGGAACGGCTCGACATGCACGCCGAGCTGTTTGGCTTCTTCAAGGTTGTCGTTCATCTGCGGGATCAGGCTGTCGAGGATCTTCTTGAAGCCGTTGCCGCGGCCCGCGGGCACGAATTCTTCGGCGCGCGCGAGGGCTTTTTCCTTTTCCTCGGGCGACAGGCCTTCGACGCGGCCATAACCGGCATGCGTCGCGAGGTTTTGCAGCGCGCGGTCGAGGCGTTCTACTTCATCCTTGCGCGCGTTGCCCTTGAGTTCGGTCAGGGATTCCTTCATGGCCTTCTGGATGGCGATGTAGAGGCCGCCCACCTGGTCCGCGAAGCCGTCCATGGTGCCGAGCACCTGGCCGATTTTCAGGATGTTGTCGAATGATGTCGCGCGGTCGGAGGCGGAGGCGAAAATGTCCGAGAGGACGCCGCCTTCGATTTTGGCCTGCACGAAGGGGTTTTCGCGGGCCTGCACGACGGCCAGGATCGAGTTGCCGATTTCGGAGCGCTTGAATTCACCGTCGGAGATAATGCGCTGCTCGACGCGGCGGGTCGGCATGCCCTGCGGGCCGAAGGCGAAGCCTTCGATATTGCCGGCTTTTTTGTAATGCTCGATATCGTAGAAGTGGACTTTCAGCTCCGGGAACAGGTCTGCCGGATACTGCTTGGTGATATCGAAATCGGCATGGGTGATGAGGTTATTGGCGATGTATTCTTTTTTCGCGACCTGGGCGACAGCCTCTGCGAAGGAGACGTCCTGCTTGGTCACGGTTTCGGAGACGAATTTGCCGTCGCGCTGGTCTAGGTCATAGACCATGTAGTGCATGACGCGCCACTTGTCGTTTTCCTTGTCCACCTGCAACGCGGCCCAGAACTCGACATAGTTCTCGACGATGTTGTGGTTGACGAAGGCTTCGGTGCGCATCGCGTTGAAGAAGCTGGAGCGCTTCGGCAGCGCGTCGGCCGCGTTGTCGTCGAGAATGATGTTGGGGTCTTTACGGACGGGAGCTTCTGCTTCCGGTTTTTTGTTATTTCCAAACAGGCCCATTATATCTACACCCACTATTCATAAGACATTGACAAGATTGCAAAAAAGCCGGTGTCCGGAGACACCGGCTTTTGCAATGGTATTAAGGCGTCGGGCCTTTTTTCGGGCGACGGCTCACAGCGGGCGTATCCGCAGCCGGCTTGTCGTCTTCGATCGCGGCGACGGGCTTCTGCTCGGCTTCGACCTTGTTGTCGTTGACGGGCGCCTGTTTCGCTTCGACTTGCTCGCGTGCCTTCTTCGCTTCGTCTTCCGCATCCTTCACGGCTTCGAGGCGGCGGGCAACGTTCGAGCTGTCGGCAGCTTCGATCAGCTTGTCGGTCGCGCCGCGCAGTTGCTGTGCGGTCGCTTCCAGCTGCTTCAGGCGCTTCTCGCGCTCGTCGTTTTCGCGCTCGATCATTTTCTGCAGGCGGTCGGACGCTTCGATCAGCTTCTGCGGATCGATCGTGCCGCGCGCTTTCGAGTTCATCGTCAGGGTATGCGCTTCCTCGATCATTTTCATGGTCTGGTCGTGCATCTTGTCGCCGAAATCGTCCGCTTTCTTGATGGTCTGCGCCGCTTTCAGAGAGGAACCGGCGATGCCTGCGGCTGCAAGCATTGCTTTCCACTCGTTCTGCGAGTTGTACATGATGTCCTGGATTTTCTTGCGCTGGTCTTCCATCGTTTCCATCATCTGGCGCAGCTGCTGCGCGGCGATAACGGAAGCGGCGCGGGAGCCTTCGAGGACCGTGATGCGGTCGATAAAGTCTTCCTTACGCTTCATGACATCCTTGAGGTACAGTTCCGCTTCGGGATCCGAGGTCTCTTCGAATTCCTTGTTTGCTTCGGGGATGTACCATTCGTTGTAGCGGCGGAGCACTTCCTTGCCGGCGCCGAGATAAACGCCGATCTCGCGGGTCGCTTCGACGCGCGCAAGGCCGAGCTTCTCGGCTTCTTTCATGACTTCCTTGATGCCGGTTTCGGTTTTCTGGATGTTCTCGACGAGCTTGATCATCTCGAACAGCATTTCCGGCAGAGCGTCCTGCATTTCGCGGACGAGCTTTTCGTCTTCGGTGCGTTTCGCGCTCGCGCCGGTCAGGCCGTCTTTCAGGTTCTTGAAGAACTTAGTGACGGCGCCTGCGCCCTTGACGGTGCCCGTAGCGAGGCCCTTGAGCATTTTCTGGGTGGCTTCGCCGAACTTGTCGAGGTTCATGCCTTTCAGGCCGCCCTCGAGCTGGTTGAGCGCCGAGGCCATGACGTTGACCTGGTCGTTGAACTTGCCCTGGATCTTGATCATGTCGTTCGCGATCTTGCCTAGGCGGTCCAGCGGCGGGTGGCCGTAGGAAATGATGGCTTCGAAGCTGTCAGGCGCCCGGTCGATCGGGTCCATGATCTTGTCCATCTGGTCTTTCAGTTCGGGATCCGCGTCGACATATTCGACGACTTTGCCGCGGGCGCGGTTGCGACGGCTTTCGCGGTCAGCCTCGTTCGGGCCGCCTTCCGGCTGATCGGCCAGGTTATTAAACTTCGTTTCGATGCTTTCTTGCTTCTTCATCTGGGGACTCTCCTTGGATTGTGGCCCTTCACCGTCGGTGTTTTTTTGTATCGAAATCATTTTTCTTAATCGCGGACAAATTACGAAACGGATGACATAATGTCAAGCATTCCGGCGACCATTTTATAGATTTGGAACACCCTATTGCCTTCTGAAGAATAAATCAATGCCGTAAAGATAGCCGCGCAAACATTGGCATTTGCAGCATTATCGCAATTAAACTTCGGGGTAATCAGTTAACATATATAAGCAAATATATTTTCATAAGGCACGGTCCCAAGACGATGGGCAGGCACAAGAAGGCGAACATAAGTGGAACAGCATCGCCGGAATCACAGTCGAAGTGATTCACCGGCCGATAATCTACTCGGCCAAGGTTTCCTCGAGGCTCCAACCACCCAGTTCAGCACGGACGATTGCTGGCAGCGCTGTGAACACGCCGCGCGCAATCCCCTCCCTCCCCTCCTTCGCCATCAGGGCGTCGAGCCTGTCGCGCAGGATGTGGAGGTGCAAGACAGTGTTGCAGGCGAAATCGAGCTGGGCGGAGGTGAATTCAGGGGCGCCCCAGTCGGTTAGCTGCTGGTCGCGCGAAATGCGCAGGCCGATCAGCTGGCGGGAAATATCGTCAAGCTCGTGCTGCTGTGTATAAGTGCGGGCAACGCGCGACGCTATCCTCACGCAATAGACGTTCCCGGGAACGATGCCGATATGTCGCCCGATCCATTTCAGCTGGCTGCGCGCGGAAAAGAACAGCTTTTGTTTGTTATCATCTGCGAGCAGCGCTGCCAGGTTTGGCGCGTCAATGCGGCCGG
>DASPMW010000180.1:0-33706 GCA_035626855.1 Patescibacteria group bacterium | reverse complement strand
CCTCGACCGCGGGATGCGTAAACAGCACTTCCTCGATATGGCGGGGATAGACGTTGTAGCCCGCGACGAGCACCATGTCCTTGACGCGGTCGACGACATAGACAAATCCGTCGTCATCCATATAGCCGACATCGCCCGTGTGCAGCCGGCCGTTCTTGATGACCTGCGCGGTTTCGTCGTCGCGCTTGTAATAGCCCGCCATCATCTGCGGGCCATGCACGCAGATCTCGCCCTTCTCGCCTGGTTGCAGGACCGTTTCGCCATCGACGAGGCTCAGGATTTCGACGAGCGTGCCCGGGATCGGCAAGCCGATCGAGCCCGCGCGCGCTTTTTCGGTGAGCGGGTTGCAGGTCGCGACGGGGGAGAATTCGGTGAGGCCGTAACCTTCCGCCACCAGTTTTGCCTTGGTGCGCGTTTCGAACAGGCGCTTCACTTCCGCCGGCAGCGGCGCGCCGCCGGACAGGCAGAATTTCAGCGTCGAGAAATCATGTTCGGAAATGCGGTCGTAATTGGCGAGCGCGATATACATGGCCGGCACGGCGGCCAGGTAAGCGGGCTTGTCGCGCTTCACGATCTCCAGCAGCTCCGAAATGCTGAAGGCCGACATGATGATGAGCGTCATGCCTTTCATGATCGACATGTTCATGACGACGGTCATGGCAAAGACATGGAACAGCGGCAACACGGCGACCATGCTGTCTTCCCCGTCCTTCGCGTTATGATACCACTGGCCGATCTGCGTCGCGTTGGCGACGAGGTTCTTGTGCGTCAGCGCGGCGCCCTTGGGGATGCCGGTCGTGCCGCCGGTATATTGCAGCACGGCGATATCGCGCTCGGGGTCGATGATGGTTTCATTCATCTGCCCGTCATTATGGATGAGGTCGCGGAACCAGACGGCGCGCGCGGTTTCGATCGCGGTCTCGCCCACCGTCGTCTCGCGCAGATTCTGTTTCATCGGGCAGAGGATGATTTTTTCGATCTTCGAGGCATCTGCGACCGCCTTCGCCTTGTCCATGAGCGGCGGCAGATCAAGCGTGACGAGGAACTGCGTGTCGCTGTCATTCGCCTGCGCGGCGAGGTCGCGCTCGATATAGGCAGGGTTGAAATTGACCACCGTCGCGCCCGCCTTCAGGACCGCGTAATACATGACGACCGAATACGCGGTGTTCGGCATGAACAACCCGACCTTGGTGCCCTTCTTGACGCCGAGCTGCCACAACCCCTTGGCCGCGCAATCGACCAGCGCGCCGACGGTTTTATAATCGTAATGATGCCCTGCGAATTGCAGCGCCGTGCGGTCCGGGAAGCGCGCGATGGTTTTGCCGAGGAAGGCATAGACCGGCTGTTGCGGTATCTCGACATTCCAGTCCACGCCGGGAGCATAGCTTTTCAGCCACGGAAAAACATGGCCCGAGGCGCGCGCGGGTGCAGTCGTCATTGCCCTATCCTTTATCTAGCAGCGTTTGATGCCTTCCTGCTCCAGCAGGTCCTTGCGCGAGAGCTTGCCGACCGCCGTTTTGGGCAGCGGCTTTTCGCGCAGCACGATCTTACGCGGCACTTCGATCGGCGACAACTTGTCGATGAGGAATTCTTTTAAGGAATCGGGGGTCAGCGTCGATCCCGCCGCCGTTGCCGTCGGCTTGACCCAGGCCCAGACGGTCTCGCCGCGCTCGGCATCGGGCACGCCGGCCACGATGCATTCCTCCACGCCCGGATGGAGGTAGATCGCTTCCTCCACCATGCGGGGATAGACGTTGTAGCCGCGCACGAGGATCAGGTCCTTGATGCGGTCGACAAGGTGCAGGTAGCCGTGTTCGTCGAGGTATCCCACATCGCCCGTATGCAGGCGGCCGTTGCGGATCACTTCATCAGTCGCTTGCTGGCGGCGGTAATAGCCCTTCATAACATGGGGGCCGCTGATGCAGACCTCGCCCTTTTCGCCGACGCCAAGAGCCGTGACGCCGTCGGCGCGGTCGATGATTTCGACCGTGCATCCCGGCACGGGCTGGCCGACCGAGCCGGGTTTCTTGACGCCGGAGGACGGATTGAAAGTGCAACCGGGCGCCGCTTCGGTCAAGCCGTAACCCTCGGCCAAAGCGCGCGACCCGGTCTTTTCCTCGAACAGGCGGTGGACGTCGAGCGCCATCGGCGCGCCGCCCGTGATGCAGAACCGCAGGCACGAGAAATCATAGCTGCCCACGTCGGGCGAATTGGCAATCGCATTGAAAACCGCCGGCACGGCGGGGAACATGGTGGGGCGATGCTTTTTTATCGCCTCCAGCACGTCGTTCACGTCGAACTTGGCATGCAGCAAAATCTTGAGGCCGCAATGGATCGACATGTTCATGACGACCGTCATCGCGAAGACATGGAACAACGGCAGCACACCGATCACGCTGTCCTTGCCGTGCTGAATGTCGCGCACCCAGGTCGTGATCTGCTGCATATTGGCGTAAAGGTTGCCATGCGTCAGCATCGCGCCCTTGGGGATGCCCGTGGTGCCGCCGGTGTATTGCAGGACGGCTGTGTCTTCCTCGGCATTCACCATGACTGCGATCGGCTGCCCGTCGTTGTCGACGACGTCGATGAAGGGGATATGGCGACTGTCCCAGTTGATATCGGCAATCTCTTTATGATTCAGGAAGGGGTAGAGCAGGTTCTGCGGGAAAGCGAGCGTTTCGGAATAAGGGCAGACGATGACCTTTTTCAGGCGCGTCGTCTTCATGACGTTTTCCATCTTGGCGACGAGCGGCTTCTGGTCGAGCGTGACCATGATATCCGTCTCGCTGTCCTCGATCTGGCTTGCGAGCTCGCGCTCGACATAGAGCGGGTTGTAATTGACGACCGTCCCGCCCGCCTTCAGCACGCCGAAGAAGAACATGAAAGTATAGGGCGAGTTGGGCAGGAACAGCCCGACCTTGGTGCCCTTGGTTACGCCGAATTTCTGCAGGCCTTCCGCCACGCGGTTGACCATCTGGCCCATATCGGCATAGGTCCAGGTCCTGCCCTCGAAATCGACCATGACGTTATGCGGATATTTTTCCGCCGCCTGGTCCATGATGTGGAACAGCGGCTTTTTCAGGATCGGCGCATGCCAGCTGAGGCCGGTCGGGTAATGCCGCTCCCAGATCCATTTGCCGTTTTCAAACAGCGGCTGCGCGCCTGCGGCGGTTTGCGCCTCGAACTGCGGCGCTTCGGATAAATTGCTTTTGGTCATCGTCGCTTGCTCCCCGTAACGGATGCGTCGTCGATAGAAAATGACAGGACATCACTATAAGCTTTTTGGTTATGTGCTTACAGATACCAAATGGGCAAGATTCAAAGAAGGTTATGGCATAATGCGTCGCAGCATTGCGCCGGGCCGCTTGATTGACAGAACCAGACCCCGTTCCTATAGTCGGGCCTGTTTCCAACACGACCTTATATTTATGAGTGACCCATGCTCGACAAATGGCTGAAGCATTTCCGTCAGGATAACGGCATTTCGCCCGAGGCGGAGACCTCCCCCTATATCAACATCGAGGGGCTGGAAGGCAAGATCAAGGTGCCCGCGCCGACCGATGCCGACAGGCAATGGGCGAAAAAGGCGAAAAACGCGACCAGCGACGCCGTGCACAAGGCGCTTGGCGGCGCGATTGCCGCGGGGCAGAACTGGCGCGTCTGGTACCTGCTCAACCGCCCTCTCAAATCCGTGCGCACAGTTTTCGGTCGCGTGAAGCAGCAGGGCTTCGACGGGGCAAAATCGCTCGCGGCCGGCATCGAAAATGCAGCCGCGCATAACAACGTCACCGCGGCCTACCTGCTGCTGAAATACGCGGAGTTTAAAAAACGCGAGGAACAGGCATCCGAGGACAGGCCCCAGCCGCGCGATATCGTGCGCGACGAGGTGCAGCAGCAGTCCGTCGCGGGCCTTATCAGAACCGCCGACCTGCCGGGGCGCGATGTGTTCGCGCTGCTGGCCAAAACCTTTTCCGCCTCCCTCGCGGGCGATCTTGACCCGCGCGCGCCGGAACCTGTCACGGCGTACCAGCGCGTCATGATGGAAACCGCGATCCGCGCCGGCGCTGAGGGCAACCAGGCGCATCTCGACGCGATGCTGGAAAACCGCCTGCTGACGCCGCTGCAATTCGTGCAGGCTTATATGGAGAGCTTTTTCTTCACACGCCTCTACGGCGGGAGTGACGACATAACCGGTAATGAGCGGGCGAAATATCTCGACTGGCTGTCGAGCCGCATGATCGTCGACCACACTTTCGTCGAGGAAGCGAAGACGGTCGAAGTGCGCCTGACAGACGCCAAGACAACCGCCGATTACGCAGCGACCCAGGGCTGGAAGCCCAGCACGCGCGACCTGCCGCTGCAGGACGGCAGCTTGCAGAAAGCCGATGACAGCCAGGTGGAGATCGCAAAGCTCGACCCGAAGGATGGCGCGGTCATGTATGTCTTCAACCTGAATGCCGGCCGCATCCACCGCATCAAGGGCGGCCTCGCCCAGGAAATCCCGCCCTCGCAGCTGCCCGATACGAACCTGCTGGATGACGCCAAAACCTTTCGCGATTCCCTGAATATGCAGGCGCCCGCGCTTGAATGGCACAAGGGCGCTCCGGTGCGCCTGCGCTTCAAGCCGCAATAAGTCCAAAGAAAAAGGCCGGCGATAAACGCCGGCCTGACAGGGAATTCCT
Source organism: Patescibacteria group bacterium (assembly GCA_035626855.1). Classification (GTDB taxonomy): domain Bacteria; phylum Pseudomonadota; class Alphaproteobacteria; order Micavibrionales; family UBA2020; genus JAPWJZ01. Next base: position 29,024 of record DASPMW010000180.1, on the reverse strand, counting down.
GCAAGTTGGGGTGGTCAGGGTTAAACGGGTGGTCCGGACTCCTTAGAAGGGGAAGACCGCATCGACGAACTGCTGGCCGTAGCGCGGCTGCTGGACGTCGCTGGTGGTGCCCTTCCCGCCGTACGAGATGCGCGCTTCCGCGATCTTGTCATACGAGATGGAGTTGGTGTTGAGGATGTCTTCGGGGCGCACGACGCCGCGCAGGGTCAGCTCGCGCAGCTCGAAATTGACGCGCACTTCCTGGCGGCCCTGGATGACGAAGTTGCCGTTCGGCAGCACTTGCGTAACCATCGCGGCCAGCTTCAGGCTGATTTCTTCCTCGCGCTTGATCTTGCCGTCGCCGACTGAGGTGGAGTCGGTGTTGATGCCGACCAGCGCATCGGGGTTGACCGCGTCGGGCAGCACCTTGCCGAGCTTCGATTCAAAGCCGAGCAGGTTGGGCACGCCCACCTTTTCGCCGCCGGTGCGCGAGCGCTCGGTCTTGTTCTTCATGTCGGCTTCATCGTCGATATCGATCATGACGGTCAGGATGTCGCCCACCTGGTGCGCGCGCTGATCCTTGAAGAAGGTCTGGCGCGCGGGCTGCCACAGCGAATTGGGCGCGGTGTTGGCGACCTCGACCGGCGGCATCGGCAGCGAGACGGGCTGGTAACCGGGCTTGGCGACGGGGTTGTCGATCTTACTCATGGGCGGCTCGACGCCGATCCGCGACATGCGCTCCTTGAGGCCCGAGCAGGCGGTGAGAGACATAACGGCGAGGATGGCAGCAGCGGTTGCAGTCTTGCGGCCCAGTCCTTTCGCGGTATTCGTTTCTTTTTTCATTTCTAATCTCCTGATTAACCCTGTTTGTCTTTTTTATAGTTTTTTATCGTCTTAGATTCCTGCGTCGCCGGGCGCCATGACGGAAACCGTCTTCACGCCCGTCACCACGCCTTCGACCGACTGGCCGGAGGAAGGATTGATGATGCGCACGGTTTCGCCGGCCGCGCCGTTTTCAAGCGCCTTGCCCTGCGTCGTCAGCGTCATTTCCGCGCTTTGCAGCACCATGGTCACGATCTCGCCCTTTTTCACGACGACGGGCGACATGATGTCGGCCGCAGTTACCGGCTTCAGCGGCGCAAGGCCGCGGCGGGGCGACATGCCGACCAGCTTCTCCGCCGAGGTGATGACGGTCGCGCCGATCGCGCTGTTGCGGATATCGAGGAAGTCGATATCGTCGCGGGAAATCATCTCGCCCTTCTGCAGCTGGTTCTTCAGTACAGGGACGGAGGTGACGGGGAAAAGGCGGCCTTCGATGCGGGCCGTGGTATTCGCGCCGGTCGTGACCATCGCGCTGACTTCGCCGCGCGCGAGGTCGTAGCGCAGCTCGCTGATCGCGACATTGGTCTGCTCGCTTTCAGGCACATGCAGCAATGCCTGCTCGTTCAGCTGGATCTCGAATTTCTGCCCCTCAAGCTTTTCTGCGAGCGCTTCCTGCAGCGCGGCCGAAATCGTCGCAGCGCCCACTTCGTTGGAGGCGCGGCGGATAACGGTCTGCGAGGTCGCGGAAACGGGCGTCCAGCCGAGGCTAAAGGCATCCGAAATGCGCTTGAGGTCGCCGGCGTTCAGCGTCAGCGTCTTGCCATAGGCGGGTGCCTTGGTCAGGACATAGGCGGCGTCATGGGTGACGCCGGGGAACACGTCGCCGACCGTCACGACATCGCCGCTCACCGCGACGTCGAGCGCCGGCTCCGCTGCATGGGCCGCGTTGACCATGAAGGCCGTCATGGCGACCGCCATCAGCAGCTTCTTCAGGTCCGGTTTTTTACGTTTCACGATGTTTCCCATTATTCCCACTCCCTGTTAAAACGCTAATTCCCGTTAGCGCATCTGCGTGATGGTGGAGAGCATCTCGTCGCCCGCCTGGATCACTTTCGAGTTCATTTCGTAGGCGCGCTGCGCCTGGATCAGCGAGGTGATCTCCTGCACGATGTTCACGTTCGAGGTTTCAAGCGCGCCCTGCTCGATCTCGCCGTAGCCATCGGTGCCGGGATCGCCGACTACCGCGCTGCCCGAGGCTTCGGTTTCGAGCAGCAGGTTGTCGCCGATCGCGTCAAGGCCGGCCTCGTTCGCGAAGGCCGCGAGCTGGATGCGGCCCGCTTCCTGCAGGTTGGTCGTGCCCTGGATCTTCACCAGCACCTGGCCGGTCGAGTTGATCGTCACGTCGACCGCGTTCGGCGGGATCGTGATGCCGGGCTGCACGAGATATCCTTTCGGCGTGACCATCTGGCCGTCCTGGTTGACCTGGAAGGAGCCGTCGCGCGTATAGGCGGTGTCGCCGTTCGGCAGCGTCACCTGGAAGTAACCGGCGCCCTTGTTCGCGATGTCGAACTGGTTGCCGGTCATCTGCAGCGCGCCCTGCTCGTTGATGCGGTAGACGGAACCCGCCTTGACGCCGAGGCCCTGCTGCACGCCGGCCGGGATCGTCGTGCCCTGGTCCGAGGAGGAGGCGCCCGGGCGGACCTTGGTCTGGTAGAGCAGATCCTGGAATTCCGCGCGCTGGCGCTTGTAGCCGGTCGTCGTCATGTTAGCGATGTTGTTCGAGATCACGTCGACGTTGAGCTGCTGCGCGAGCATCCCGGTTGCGCCGATATCGAGGGTAAGAGACATGTTAAACTCCTTGCTTCAATTCAATTCAAAAACGGTTATGCGGGACGCGTCAGCTTCTGGATTGCCGAAAGCTGGCGGTCGTGGTCGGTCTGCAGCATGCGCTGCGCTGCCTGGAACAGGCGCATCAGCTCGATCATGCGGTTCATTTCGGAGACGGGGTTGACGTTGGAGCCCTCGAGCTCGCCCTGCACGATCTTGCGGTTCGGCATGATCTGCGGCGTCTGGCCGTTCGCGTCATACATGTTGTCGCCGACCTTCTTCATCTTCTGCTCGTCCTCGAACTGGACGATCTTGAGGCGGCCGATATTGCCCTGCTCCGAGGAAATGTTGCCGTCGTCCGACACGCGGATCTGCGTCGCGTCGGAGGGGAACACGATCGCGTTGTCGTTCTCGTTCAGCACGAGATGCCCCGACTTGGTCACCAGCTCGCGGTTGAGGTTGAGCGAGAAGCCGCCGTCGCGCGTGAATTTGGCGCCTTCCTTGGTCGAGACCGTGAAATAGCCCTCGCCATGGATCGCCATGTCGAGCTGGTTATGCGTCTGGATCAGGTTACCGAAGGAAAGATCGCGGTAGGTCGCGTAATCCTGGCTCTGGTGCAGCGCCTCGCCGCCCTTCGGCTTGGTGATGTAGTCGGTGAACAGCACGTTATTGGACTTGAAGCCCGGCGTGCTCATATTGGCGATGTTGTTCGCGGTGACCTCGATCTGCTGTTGCAGGGCCATCTGCTGCGAAATGCCAACGTAAGTAATGTTTTCCATTTTAGACCACCTTGTTCTCTCGCCCCTGCCCGTCTTGTTGCGGTGTCAGGAGGCGTTTAACCCAAGACAACAGATGCGAGAGTTATGCCAGTTTGGAAAAACCTGTCATTGCAAGGGGATAGCTTCAAGCGGGCTGGGGCTGTGTAATGGCCGTGTAGCTGCGGCAAGGTGGCGGAGGAAATTTTTGCCGCAGGTAGCGCGGGGTGAAGGGCCGTTTCCAGAATAAATCGCCGAGGTGCGGGGGGCGACCCCTCGCAAAAGGTGACTGACAAAATATATTAATCGTGGCACGATATATGCAGGGTTTTAAGGAGTTTAGGCCAAGTCCTTCACAGGATTTGCCATAGGATAGCTAGGAATTTTGGGGTTATATGGCTGACGCGAAAAAAGCCAAGCTGGCCGATGCCGGCGAATTGAAGGCCGATCCGAAGAAACCGGGCGCGCCTGCCGCGGCCGATGGCGAGCCCACGCCGGAGGGCGCGGAGGGCGAAGCGCCGGCGCCGAAATTCTCAAAGAAGAAAATCGCCATTTTCGCGCTGATTCCCCTCCTTATCATTGCGGGCGGCGCGGGCGCCGCCTGGAAGATGGGCTATCTCGACAAATTCCTGCACAAGAAAATCGACTGCACGAACATTCAGGAATCTGATGCCGACTACCAGGCCTGCGTCGAGGAAATGGCGAAGGCGGGATCCGCCGCGCCTGTCGGCGTCTTCGTCAGCATCCCCGACATGATCGTGAACCTGAATTCGACCGGCAAGCAGCAGCGCTTCCTGAAGATCGCGCTGAAGGTGGAATTGGAGGACACGACGTCCGAAAAGGCGTTCGAGATCGTCATGCCGCGCGTGATCGACCAGTTCCAGGCTTACTTGCGCGAGCTGCGGATCGAGGACCTGCGCGGATCATCCGGCATGTACCGCATGAAGATCGAATTGCTGAGCCGCGTGCGCGCCGCCGCCCCCGATATCAAGGTCCGCGACGTCCTGTTCCAGGAGTTCCTGCTGCAATGACCACGCCCCCGAAAACACCCGCCGACGACACGCTTGTCGATGAAAAGACCGAGCTGAACCAGGACTGGGCGCAGCCAGAGGGCGGCGTCGACGAAGGCCGCATCCTGGACCAGAGCGAGATCGACAGCCTGCTCGGCTTCGACGATCCGGGCGGCAAGTCCGAAAAAACCGGCATCATGGAGCTGATCAACTCCGCGCTCGTCAACTACGAGCGCCTGCCAATGCTCGACATCGTGTTCGACCGCCTCGTGCGGCTGATGTCGACGAGCCTGCGCAACCTCACCTCCGACAATGTCGAGATCTCCCTCGACCATATTTCTTCGGTGCGCTTTGGCGATTACCTGAACTCGATCCCCCTGCCCGCCATGCTCGGCATCTTCCGCGCGGAGGAATGGGACGATCACGGCCTCATGGTCATCGACAGCTCGCTGATCTATTCCATCGTCGACGTGCTGCTGGGCGGAAGGCGCGGGACATCCGCGCTGCGCGTGGAAGGTCGGCCTTACACAACGATTGAAACCAAGCTGATCGAGCGCATGCTGCATGTCGTGCTGAACGACCTGTCGAGCGCCTTCGATCCACTCTCGCCCGTCACTTTCCGCCTCGACCGCATCGAAACCAACCCGCGCTTCGCGACGATCACGCAGAGCAACAATGCGGGCGTGCTGGTGCGCCTGCGCATCGACATGGGCGACCGCTCGGGCCGGGTCGAGATCATGATCCCCTACGCGACGCTGGAGCCGATCCGTGAACTATTGTTGCAGATGTTCATGGGCGAAAAATTCGGCCGCGACACGATCTGGGAGACCCACCTCACGCGCGAGCTGTTCCAGACGGATATCCAGCTTTCCGCGATCCTCGGCGAAACCACCATTCCGCTCGACGATCTGGTGAATCTCGAGATCGGCTCTACCTTTATGCTGAATACGCGCCCGAATGACCTGATCGAGATGCGCGTCGGCGAACATGCGATGTTCATGGCCAAGGTCGGCCAGAAGCAGGGCCAGATCGCCTGCAGCATCGAGGAATATATCGAGCCCGAGAAAACCGAGGAACAATAATGAACCCGCTGATTGGCCTGGGCTTTGACGTGGTAATCCTGGCAGCGCTGGCGGCCACGATCCTCTATGCCCGCCGGTTGTCGGAGCAATTCACCAAGATGCAGGCCGACAAGCAGGCCTTTGAGCAATTGATTTCCGCGCTCAACCTTGCCTCCAGCCGCGCCGAAGCCGCGATCAAGTCGCTGAAGGACGCCGTCCTGCAAAGTGGCGACCAGCTGCAGGACAAGGTCAACAAGGCGCGCGCCCTGTCCGACGAGCTCGAGATCATGATCCAGGCGGGCGACAACCTGGCCGACCGCCTGTCGGGCGCCGCCGAGAAAAAGCCGAAGGCCCAGATGCCCGCGCTCTCCAGCCGCGCCGACAGCGTCGAGGATGACGACTTGACGCCGCAGCCGCGCAGCCGCGCCGAGCGGGAACTGCTGGAGGCGCTGAAGGCGAAGCAGCAGCCATGAGCAGCGAAGCACCCAAAAAACGAAAACTGCGCCCCTTCGGCATTTTCAGCATGCTGATGGTGGTGGCGGGCGTCGCCTTCGCCTTCCGCCTGGTCAACGTCGTTTCCGTCATCGGCGAGGCGGCCGAGGTAGCCGGCATCACGCGCGCTGCGGATGCGCAGGAAGCGGCGCCCGGCGAAAACCCGCCGCCGCTGACTGCGGACGAGTTGAAGAAAGCAGCCGCCAATACCGGCCAGAAGCCGGATGATGCCCCCGCCGAGGCTGCGAAGCCTGTGCCTGTCGCCGCGTCAAGCGAGCCGCAGCCCAATCCGCCGCCCCCCGATGACGCCGACCTGCACGCCTATTCGGCGACAGAGGTCGAGGTGCTGCAGTCGCTCGGCAAGCGCCGCGACGAGCTGGACGCGCGCGAGAAGAAAATCGCCGAGCGCGAGGCGCTGCTGGATGCGGCCGGACAGGAAGTCGACCACAAGATCGCCGAGTTGAACAAGCTGAAGGGCGAGATCGAGGCGCTGCTCGGCAAGCAGCAGAAGATGGAAGAAGAGCGCATCAACAGCCTCGTGAAAATTTACGAGGGCATGAAGCCGAAGGAAGCCGCGAATATCTTCAACACGCTCGATATGGATGTGCTGCTGGAGATCGTCGGGCGCATGAACGTGCGCAAGACCTCGCCCATCCTCGAGGCGATGGATCCCGACAAGGCGCGCATCGTGACGATCCGCCTGTCTGAAAAGGAGAAACTGCCGGTCGCGGGCAGCGACCTTAAAAAGAACCCCGCTTTGCCGCCGGACCTGCCGGCGTCGATCGCACCCCTCAACCTGCCGCCCGGCGAGCCCAAGAAGCCTTAACAAGGTGATATTCCGCCCATGAGTCACAATGGCATAAGGAGGCAGCCGCCCCATGCCGGTCGATAAAGAGATGTATATTCTCGTCGTCGACGACTTCTATACCATGACCCAGCTTGTGCGGGGCCTGCTGAAGAGCCTTGGCTTCAGCAATATCGAGGAAGCGCGCGACGGCGCCGCCGCGCTCGAGAAAATGGCGGAAAGGCGCTATGGCCTGATCATTTCCGACTGGAACATGAAGCCGATGGCGGGCATCGACCTGTTGCGTGCGATCCGCGCGACGGGGGACGAGGTCCCTTTCATCCTGATCACCGCGGAAAACACCGTCGAAAACGTGCTGGAAGCAAAGGCCGCCGGCGTGAACGGCTATATCATGAAGCCCTTCAACGCCCAGACGCTGAAGGGCCGGCTCGTGGCGGTGCTTGGGGAGTTCTAATTACGTATGCCGGAACAAGTGCGGATGAGGCATCTTATGTGAACACGACCTTTTTCGGCGCCTGCACTAAAATCACGCCTTATTTGATGTATTATCAAGAATAGAGGTTACTGCACAAAACGATGACTATGCGCCGCTCATCATCGCCAGGTAAATTCATCGGCGTCGCGTTCGCGGCGCTGCTTTGCTATGCCGCGCCCGCGCTGCTCGCGCCCCTGACGGCAGACGCAGCGACGAAAAAACCCGCCGCATCGCGGAAAGCCGCGGGCAAGAAAAGTGCGGCCGTGCCGGTGCGCATCGGCACGCATGACGGCTTCACGCGCGTCGTGTTCGATTTCAATGCGCTGACGGCCTACAAGGTCGAAGGGGGCGAGAACAGCTTCGCGGTCATCTTCCCCGCGCCGCGTTACTTTTCGATCCCGAAGGATACCGAAGACCTCATCACGCGCGTTGCGACCACGCGGGAGAAGGACGGCGGCACGCGGGTCACCTTCGCGCTCGTTGCGGGCGCCCATGTGAAACCTTACCGCATGGAAAACAAGATCGTGCTGGACGTGACGCCCGCGACGCCGGGCGCGAAACCGCCACCGGATAAGGCGGCTGCCGCGAAAAAAGGCAAGACAGCCGAACCTGCGCAAATATCGGCGAAAGCGGATGAGTCGAAGCCTATCTCGCTGGTGCCCGAAAAAGCCCCCGAGACCGCGCCTGCCGGCAAAACCGAAACAGCCGCCGCGCCGCCGGAGCAGCCCGCCGGCCCGCCCGTCGTGAACCTGCCCTCCCTCGCCGAGCAGGAGATTGATGACGCGGTCGCCGCGGTGACGGAGGCAATTGACAAGAAGATGCCCGGCAAGCCGAACCAGCCGGGATCGCCGCTAATCGTCGACGCCGCGCCGCCGGAGGCTGCGCCGCCTGTTGCGGCGTCGTCCATCCAGAAACCGGACGCGCCTGTCGAGCCGACCGTCATTACGCTCTCCACGATGGAGGCAACGCGGCTCGCCGTGTTCACGCGCTTCAACAGCCTGTGGGTCGTGCTCGACACCGAAACGCCGGGCGCCATGTCGCCCTCGATTGTTGGCCCCGATGCGGGGCTGCTGGGGCCGTCGCGCGCAATCGGCATTCCGGGCGGTACCGCCTGGCGCTACGCACTGCCGGAGAAGAAATTTATCAGCGCGGAGCGGCAGAACCTGACATGGCGCATCACGCTGTCGCCCCAGCTGCGCCAGATGCCGGCCGTGGGCCGCCTCTCGGCCGTCGTCGATGAATCGACGGGACAGGCGAAACTGATGGCGGAGCTAAAGGGCGCCGGCAAGGTGCTGACGCTGCCCGACCCGACCGTCGGTGACAGGCTTTTTGTCGTCGCGACCGACGACCAGGCGCAGCGCATCGACCAGTCGCGCCGCTTTGCCGATCTTGAAATCCTGCCTGCCGCGGCCGGCCTCGCGCTGCGGCCCCTGAACGGCGACCTGAAGCTGACGCGCATCGACAACTTCGTGCTGATCTCCGCGCCGGGCGGGGTTGCGGCCACGCCGGGCGCGAATGCGGGGCCGAGCGCGGTCGCGATCGACGCGACCGACAGCGGCCCGCGCGACGAATCACGCCTGTTCGACTTCCCCAACTGGCGGCAGGGCGGCATCCTGCAGCTCGACCGCAATGTGCGGTCGCTGCAGCGCGCGATCATCGCCGCCGAAAAGCCGGAAGACCGCAATGCGCTCATGATGAAGCTCGCGCTGCTGTATTTCGCCAACAATTTCGGCCACGAGACGCTGGGCGTGCTGCGCGTGATTGAGGGGGACGCGCCCGACATGGCGAAGAACCCGAACTTCATCGCGCTGCGCGGCGCGGCCTCGGCCATGGCGGGTCATTACGACGAGGCGCTCGCCGATCTCTCCAACCCCGCGATCCAGCAGCACGGCGAGGTAAACCTGTGGAAGGGCTATGCCGCCGCCGCGACGGAACAATGGCGCATGGCGAGCCGGTCCTTCCCGGCCGATAATTTCCTGCTGCTGCAATACCCTGAAAACATCGCCGTGCCGTTCACGATCTATATGGCCGAATCCGCGCTGCGCCTCGGCAAGGCCGACCGCGCCAAGACCCTGCTCGCCACGCTCGACACCATGCAGGGGGATTTCGACCCGCACTACGCCGCCGCGATCCAGTACCTGAAGGGCGAAGCTGCGCGCCAGTCCGGCAACCCGGGCGAGGCGATCCGGTTGTGGCGCCCCGTCGCGCTTGGCCTCGACCGCCTTTACCACACCAAGGCGAGCCTTGCGCTCGCGACGCTGCGCTACCAGGAAAAGCAGATCGCCGCGAAACAGGCGATCGAGGAGCTTGATTCGCTGCGCTTCGCCTGGCGCGGCGACGGGCTCGAGGTGCAGGTGCTGCAAAGCCTCGGCCGCATGAAGATCGAGGACAAGAAATACCTCTCCGGCCTCGAGGACATGAAGACGGCAGCGCAGCTGTCCGACAACATGCACGAGGACAGCCAGCCGATCCGCGACGAGATCGGCCGCGTGGTCGCCGACCTGTTCATCGGCGGCGGCGCGAAGAACCTGCCGCCGCTCGAGGCGGTCGCCGCCTATAACGCTTACTCCACCTACCTGCCGGGCGGGGAGGAAGGGGCGATTGCCGCGCTTGGCTTCGCCGACAGTTTGATTGGAATCGACCTGCTCGACCGCGCCGAAGCGCTGCTGGAACTGCAGCTGAAAAATGGCGCGCTGCCGGCCGCGCGCCTCGCCGCCACCGTCAACAAGCTGGCCGCGGTTTACCTGCTCGACAAGGAGCCGCAGAAGGCGCTCGCGACGCTCACCAGCGCCGCCGCCGCGGGGCCGGAGATCATGGAGGAGCGCCGCCTGCTGCGCGCGCGCGCCCTGTCGCAAATGAACAAGCCCGATGACGCGATCGCCGTGCTGTCGGGCGATGCTTCCGCCGATGCGCAGAAACTGAAGGCGGATGTGCTGTGGCGCGCCCGCAAGTGGAAGGAGGCGGCGGCGACCATGCAGGCGATGCTGCCCCCGCCCGAGGCGCCACTGACCGCCGCCGACGCCGAGCTCGTCATCAACACCGCCGTCGGCTACAAGCTTGCGGGCGACAATGCGGGTCTCGCCGCCATCAAGGCGAAATACCTGGCCGCGATGGATGCGACCGCCCGCAAGGACACCTTCCGCGTCGTCACGCGCGAAGGTGGGTCGGGCCGCCTTTCCGACCGGGAGACGATCCTCAAGATCGCAGGGGAGGTCGATATGTTCAAAGGCTTCCTCGATTCCTACAAGAGCGACAAGGGCTCGTAACGCTTTCCCAATCTTTTCAGCGGCTTGCGCGTGGTTAACGCTTGATTAATTGACATAAAATTAACAAAAGCGTAACCTTTACTGATACCCGTCTTCATTTCGACCTCCAGGCTTTGGGCGAAAATCCAAGGGACGACGAGAATCAGAAACAACAGACGAGAGCATCATGCCCGCTTCCAACGACGACCAGAACCTGCGCGACACCCTCAACCGGCTCGCGCAGAAAGACGCAACCGTGACGGAGCGGGAAACGGCGCGCGGGGAGCTCGCCGCCTTCGCGGGCAGTTTCAACGCGGCGTCGAGCCCGACCGCGCAGGCCCTTGTCGAGGCGCTGCCCTTCATCACCGACTACGGTTCCCGCTGGATTGCGGCGCGCATGCTGCGCGACGCGGCGCTGAAGGACCCCGAGCTGTTCGGCGGCCGCACGCCGCAAATTCTTTACAATACTTTCGCGGGATCGGATGCCGGTTCGCGCTACATGGTGGCGGGGCTGATCCGCGATATCGGCTTCGCGCAGGACAGGCAGGCGGTGCCCGCCGCCGCCGCGATTGCCACGCTGCTCGCAACTGAAACAGACGCCTACGCAAAATCCTACCAGAAGGACGCCCTGCTCGGCCTCGCGCTGAAGAACGAGGCGACGGCGTCGATCGCGGTCGACGCGATCGCCAAACTGATCGTCACCGAAACCGATTCCTACGCGCGCGTCGCCGCTGCGCAGAACCTGGGCCAGCTTGGCGCGACCTATCCGTCGCAGGCAACCGCGGCGATCAAGGCGCTGCAGGCGGCCGCACTGCATGAAACGGACGGCTTGGCGGCGCACAAGATTGCCGAAAACATCGCGAGCATCGCGCTCACCCATACCAGCGCGGTTCCGGTTGCGTTGACGGCCCTGCAGGCAGGCTTCGCCAAGGGCGGACGCATTGAATCGCTGTCGGGCAACGCCAATGCGCTGGCGCGCCTTGCGGTGAAGCACCCGGCCGCCGTCGCCACGATACTGGACAAACAGCTGCAGGAGGGCGGCACGCGCGACCAGCGTCGCCTCGCGATCCTCAACCTGAAGACGATTGCGCAGCAGGACCATACCGGCGCCGCGATCGCGACGCCCGTACTGCTCGACGCGCTGAAGCGGGAGACGGAGCCGCTCTACCGCCGGCATATCGCCGACGGGCTGATGGCCGCCGTCGAAAACCGCATCGAGCCGAAACCCGTGCTTGCGGCGTTCAAGGCGGCGCAGGAGAAAGAAACCGACCGCGAGACGCGCGATCATTTCGACCGCGCGATGCGCCGCCTTGGCTATGTGCGTCCCTATGCGGCGAATGTGCTGAAGCTTCAGCCTGCCTGAGAGTTTATGATTTGACGGCGAGCGCCGGCACCGCCGGGGGCGGAAGCGTTTCGCTGTTCGCCGCTATCTTCGCCGGTGCCGCGCCTTGAATTTTCTCGAGCTCTTTTTCGAGGCGGCTGGCGCGGCGCTGTTCCTGCCAGTATTTCACGCGCGTGCGGGTCGAAAGTATCCAGACGAACAGTGCGCCCAGGAAAAAACCCGCGCCCAGCATGCCGAGCGCGAGCAGCCAGGACTGCACCGCCAGCGTCTTTTCAAACGGCCATAACCCGACCGTGACATCGGCATGGTTGGAAACCGCGAAGAGCACGGCAAAAATCGTTAATGGCAGGGTGATGATCCAGGTAAGCCAGGCCAAGAGTTAAACTCCTCGCCGCATCAGTCCTTCATGTCGTCTTCGGAATCGGAGACGATCCCGTTCAGACGCTCGTGCATTTTCTTGCCAATCTTGAAAAACGGCACGCGCTTGTCGTCGACTTTCACCGTTTCGCCGGTGCGCGGGTTGCGGCCCATGCGCGCTTTGCGCGACTTCACCGAGAATGCGCCGAAACCGCGCAGTTCAACGCGGCTGCCATTCGACAAAGCCTTTGTAATCTCTTCAAAAATCGTATCCACGATTTGCTCCGCATGGCTCTGGTAGAGATGCGGGTTCAATTCGGCAAGCTTGAGGATCAATTCTGATTTGGTCATGGGACGCGCTTTTCCTTGTTTTTCAACAGGCTGAGACTCTAGATTGCCGAAGGCAGCCAAAATCGTCAAGAAAAAAACCTATAAATATCAAATGAATAAAAGGTTAAAGCGGCAGCCCACGGATGATGCGGGGGGAGGCGCCGCCAAGACCCATGGCCTGACGGGCAAAAAACCCTTTGAGCGCCGGAATTTTATCAACGATTCCAATGCCCATGTCGCGCAGCAGCCCGACCGAGCGCAGTTCATTTGAAAACAGCCGGTTGAGCAGGTCTGTAAAGCCCGCCATGAGCAGCGTATCTACCCGCCGCCAGTTTTCGTAATCCGCCAGCAGCGCCGGCGCGCCGATATCAAGGCCCAGCTTCAGGTGATTCACGACAAGTTCGGACAGCACCGCTACATCGCGCATGGAAAGGTTGAGGCCCTGCCCCGCGATCGGGTGGATGACATGCGCCGCTTCCGCCATGAGCGCGATGCGCGGGCCGGTATAACTGTCGGCATGCATGAGGGAGAGCGGATAGGCCATCGGTTTCGAAACGGCAGCCACGGTGCCGAGCTGGTCGCCGAACATCGCCTGCAGCGCCGCGTCGAATTTTTCGGGGTTCAGCTTCAGTATGCGCGCTGCCTCCGGCTCAGAAACCGTCCAGACGACGGAGGAACGGTGGTTGCCTTCCGCGTCATCCGTCATCGGCAGCACGGCGAAGGGGCCCGCGGGCAGGAAATGCTCGAGCGCGACGTTTTCATGGTCGAGGTCATGGGCGACATTGCAGACCACGGCGGTTTGCTGGTAACCCCATTCCCGGGTTTTGATGCCGAGATGCCTGCGCGTTGCGGAATGGCGGCCATCCGCGCCGATCAATAACGGCGCGGTTATTTTGCGCCCGTCCTTCAGCGCGACGCCGGCGCGGGCCGGGTCGTCAATGAACGATGCGATCTCGACAGGCGCGAGGTGCCTGACCGTTTTTACCGCCTTCAAATTCTCGAACAGGTATCTGCGCAGGAGCCGGTTTTCGATGATCCAGCCGAAGGGTTCGCCATTCGCGTCTTCATCCGTTGCGAAATGCAGGAACTGCGGCGCGGCGCCGTCGGCTACGCGGATATCGAGGATCGAGCAGCAGTCCTTTTCGATTGTGTCCCACACGCCCGCCGCCTGCATGACGCGGTGCGAGGCGAAGGAAATCGCGGTCGTGCGCCCGTCATAGGCCGCGTTCAGGTGGATCGATGGCGGCTCGCGATCGATGATGACGACCTCAACCCCCGCGCGGCCCAGCACCGCCGCTTGCGTGAGCCCCGCAAGGCCGCCGCCGATGATCACGACATCTGCATGCATGTCTTTTTTCATGACTCCACAGTTAAGCTTGCTGCGCTGCAAAATCAAGCCGCCTCTCCTGTCATCTCGGTCGACAAGGGGGATTGACCCCGCCCCTCCCTGTGTTAGCCTTTCATCTCCAACTATAGATTCATGAAACACCAGTTACGGGGTGAGGATTGATGGCGCTCAAGCGCGTGAAGAAACTGGCGAAGACATTCGCCATCGCCGCAGGCGGCCTGTTAATGGCCGGCGGCGTTGCTTATCTCGGCGTCCATGAAGCGGCCTATGCGGGCCGCGGGGAAAAACTGACGGCGGGCGAAACGCAGGCCGTCCACCAGATCTTCGGTGACCAGGTCGATGCCTCCAAGATCAGGAAGCATTTCAAGGAACAGGACGACTGGACGCATTTCTTTCCCTGGGTGCAGGGCACGGTGCTGCCGCCTTTCAGCCATATCGACTTCTTTACGCCGGGCGCCTGGTCGAAGGATTACAGCCAGGACCGCCGCAGCCAGTACGGGTTCTTCCTGCACGAAGTGACGCATGTCTGGCAGGGCCAGCATATGCGATTTTCCCATCATGCCATCGGCCGCTATGACTATGCGCTGCTGCCCGGCGCGCGCTTCGGCCAGTTCGGCACGGAGCAGCAGGCCCAGCTGATCGAGCATTACGCCGAGCGGTGGATTCACCCCGAGGGCCGCCGCCTCGCCAAATCCGACGACGACCGGATTTTGCGCGACGTGGTCGAATCCCAGTTCCCGCAGGCGAAGATCACCCGCGAAACGCTTGATCGCCAGGACGCCGCCCGTGCGCAAGCGCCGAAACCGCCCCGCGCTGCCTGACCTCCTTCCTCTGGAACGAAATATCCCGCGCGTCAATCAGCCCGCTCACTACCGCCACCCCGGCGAAGGCCGGGGTCCACGGACAGGCAGGTCATCGACAACTGTCGGCAACCTGTTCCGCACCGCTTACGCAGTCCGTGGACCCCGGCTTTCGCCGGGGTGGCGGCGTTTGGGGGGTTTGTGACAGCACCTAACGTCACCTTTCATTGGTGCCTATATACGAGCATCATCGGCGCTTGCCCCCCCTCCTTCCTCCCTCACCCTCTCTCTCTCTCTCTCTCTCTCTCATTGTTATGTAAATTAAACCATGGTATAATGCTCTTCAACGGAAGGGGGGGGTTCTTGACACTGCGACGGCTCGGCAAGCTTGCGAAGATTTTTACCAAGGCGGTGGTGGGCATCAGCCTGACCGCCACGCTCTCCTATGCCGGGTTTGTCGAGGGGGCCTATAACGGCAAGGGCGAAAAACTGACGCCCGCCGAAAAGCAGGTGGTCGAGCAGATTTTCGGCGACGAAGTCGATGCCGGAAAGATCCGCAAGCACTTCAAGGAAAATTCCCACTGGACGCATTTCCTGAAATCGAAGCAGGGCACGGTAATGCCCTTCACCCATCATGTCGATTTCTTTGGCGAGAATATCCGCTCGGCGGATTACGGGCGCGACGATGCGTATAAATACGGCTTCTTCCTGCACGAGATGACGCATATCTGGCAGGGCGCCAACCTGAAATACCCGCTGAAGAATTTCGGCGAATACGAATATAAGCTGACGCCGGAATCCAAATTTTCGGATTTCGGCATCGAGCAGCAGGGCGAGATCATCGAGGCCTACGCGAAAGCCTGGCACCACCCCGAAGGCCGCCGGCAGCCGAAGACGGCTGCGGATCGGCTGCTCATCCATGTTGTCGAGACGCGGTTTCCGCAGGCGCGCATCACGCGGCAGCGCCTGGAGAGGCAGGAGGCTCAGCCGCAGCTGGTCGCTACAGTCGCGAAACCTGCACGTTAAGAAGAATAACGCCGACGAAAAGCACCATGTGGAACACGGTCAGCGCGATGACGACGCGCGGGTAATCCGCCTTGTAAACCGCCCTTACCGCCGTGAGCAGCGGGCGCCCCGTGAAGTAGCCGATAAACCCGCAGATCACCACGACCAGCCCCGCCAATGGCAGATTGCGCAGCGCGCGCTTGGCGAGCACCAGCGCTTCGCCAAAGCCGGCATAGACAGCCACGCTGGAGACAAGAAACGCCTTTTCCTGGATGGAGCGAGACATGGGGTCCTCACTTTCACGAGCACTATAATACCGCCGCCGTTTCACGGCAAGCCGCGTAAAAGAAAAACCCCGGCAGCGAGGCCGGGGTTTTTCTTGAACGCTGCCGCTTAGTAGTTCGGCTTGATCTTCTTGACCGGCAGGTCGGCCGCGACGGGTTCGTCGTCGATCATTTCGATCATGCCGTTTTCGGTCATCGAGAAGCGGGCGGAGAAAAGGGCGTTGCCGTAAAGGACCATGGCGGAGGCCTCGAAAGCGCCTTCGGCGGTCTTACCTTCGAAAGCGGCGGGACGGATCGCGTCCTCGATGACTTTCTTGGTCGAGTCGTCGAGCTTGCCCTTGTCGAGCGCGGGATGGTCGAGCGATTCCACGATCAGGAAGGGGCCTTCATCGCCGTGGACGAAGTAGCAGAAGAAGCGCAGATATTCGAGGCTGTTGGCATCGGTGATCTTGATGGGGTCGGCCTCATTGGCGTCATGTATGGGCGCGGAGGAGCCGTCGAGCAGGAACATGCGCCCCTGCTTGGCGAGGAACCAGAACGGGCCGGTGCCCGACGCCCAGGCGGTGTCGTTCACGCGCACGAGGCCGATCGAGGTATAGAACGGCAGCTGGCACCATTCGGCAGTCGCGGTCGCGGCCGATGCCGTGTGCTTGCCCTGGATCGGGTTGATGAGCTTGAGGAAAGGCTCGAGCTGCGCGCCGACGACTTTTTGCCAGTTGTACTGATCGAACATAGCGGGGTTTGCCTTTCCGGAAGAATCTGCACTCAGGTTCGTCTGTGATGTTGTCATGACTCTTTCCACATTGCAAGCGATTGAAAAAGAACGTTGATTTTATGCGGCGCTGCGCAACTTGTCCAGCAGCCTGTCCATGAAGTTCTCGCATTTCACGACCTGTTCCTTGGCGATGAACTCGTTCGGCTTGTGCGCCTGTGCGATCGAGCCGGGGCCGCAGACGACCGTTGGAATCCCCTTGTTGTGGAAGATGCCGGCTTCGGTCGCGAAGCTCACCTTCTCCGTCGCGTTCGCGCCCGAGAGCGAGAGCACGAAATCGACCATCGGGTCGTCATTGGCGATATCGAAGGAATGCACGCCCGCCGTGAACTTGAACGAGAACCCGGTCTTCGGGTCGATTTCCTTCATGCGCGGCTCGAGCGAGCGGAAGGCGAACTGGCGGATTTCCTCGATGACGGTTTCGGGATCGACCTCGGGGATGTTGCGCACTTCGAGCGCGAATTCGCAGTGGTTCGGCACGATGTTGAGCGCGGTGCCGCCCTTGACCATACCGACATGCACGGTCGTATGCGGCGGGTCGAACTGCTTGTTGAACGGCCCCTCGCTCGCAAACCGGCGCGCGACCGATTTCGAATAGGCGATGAGCTCGGCCGCATATTCGACCGCATTGACCGAATAGGGCGCGAGCGACGAATGCGATTCCTTGCCATGCACCGTGCATTCGAGGTCGCAAATACCCTTGTGCCCCGTGATGGTTTTCATCGAGGTCGGCTCGCCGACGACGCAGAGCTTCGGCTTCACCGCGGCATTCGCGATATGTTCGGCGAGGCTGTGCGCGCCGAGGCAGCCGAGTTCTTCGTCATAGGAAAGCGCGAAATGGATCGGCGCATTCAGCGGCTTTTTCACCATCTCCGGCACTTTCGCGAGCGCGATCGCGATAAAGCCCTTCATGTCGCAGGTGCCGCGCGCGACGAGGTTGTCGTTGTCGTCGCGCAAGGTGAACGGGTCGCTGTCCCAGGCCTGTCCGTCGACGGGCACCACATCCGTATGGCCCGAGAGCACGATGCCCGCTTTGTCCGCGGGGCCGATGATCGCGTGGAGGTTGGCCTTGTTCTTCGTCTCGTCATAGACGAGGTGCGACTTGATGTCGTAGCCGTCGAGGTAATCCTGCACCCAGTGAATGAGCTCGAGATTGGATTTGACCGAGGTCGTATCGAAGCTGACAAGCTTCGCGAGCATTTCCCGGGAGGAGAGGACGGTTTTGGTCATGAGGCCGGCGCTTTCTAAAAAGAGAGGGGCGTGATGGGCCTAAAATAAGCGTTTTCACGGCAGATTCAAACAACTCTCCACGCTCAAGCTGTTCAAAAACCTCATAAAGTCAGGACAGCAGGGCAGTATAAAAAATTTTCTGCTAAGACTCTGTTATTAAAGGAAAAGGGTAACAATCTTGCGCGGGGGATGATTGACATAATATATTCGACCCTGTACAACAGATAGCATAATAATAAAAACGGATTCGCCCGCGCGGTTTTGCGTCAGTTTTGAGCGCAGTTGCGCACAGCAATGAAGGTGTGACGATGATCGAATATGCCGAAACCGGACTTCCCTGGGATGCCGCGACCTTCAAGGCCTATATGGCCTTCGCCAAGACGCCGGGGACCGGCCCCGACAACATGGACCACCCGGTCAAAGTCGCGCAGCTTTTCAACAATGTCGCCGCGGATAACCAGCAGCTGCAGGCGCTCGCCTTCCTCGCCTATGTGCCGGAGGGCAGCTATGGCCCGCTCGAGAAACGCTTCGGCGCGGAGACCATCAGCTTCGCCCGCGAGATCTCGGCCCATATGCGCACCGGCTACGCCTATATCGACGAAGCCTCGCCGACGGTGAAGGCCTTCGCGATGGCGGACGGCGCGGCCTGGGTCGACACCTTGGACGAAAAATTCTATGACCTCGCCGCGATCGCGCAGGAAGCCGATGAAAAAGGCGTGAAGCCGCAATTCCCCGCCGTCGTCGTGCCGAGCCAGCGCGTGCTCGACACCATCGCGCGCTTCGCGCTGAAATCGAGCGGCTATGGCGATCTCGAGAACGCCTTCCTCGACCGCGTCGAGCGCTTCCGCGACACGACGCCCGAAAAATTCGAGGTGCTGGGAATCCAGCCGCCCCCGCCCGTTGAATACAAGCCGTTCGAGCAGACCGGCCTGCTGAACGTGCCCGATGTGCGCAATGCCTATGACGCGCTGACGCGCAACCCGCGCGTGAGCGCCGACGATCTCGAGGTCGCAACCGAAGCCGCGCAGCTCCTGAGCTCGCAGCCCTCCACGCGCAACCCGACGGCGATCGCCGAAGCGCTGCTCGACCTCGCCATCCAGGACCGCAACATGGACGATCTGCGTTTCCTGCAGGGGCGCATCGGCTGGGGCGTGCTCGAATTGTTTGCGAACTATAACGTGCGCCAGGGCGTCGTCCCGGGCGGGCTGCAGGAGGCGCCGATCGAAGTGCGCCAGACGACGCTTTCCTTCGCCGCCGTCGCGCTGCACCGCTCGCTCAAGAACGTCGAGAAGATGTTCACCTTCATGGATGAAAACCCCGAGCGCTTCGAGGGCAGCATGGCGGAAACGATCAAGTCGAGCCAGCTGACGCAGCTGGGCGGCCAGCTGCGCCATGTGCAGGGCTTCCTGAAGGAGCTCGGCGACAGCGCGGAAGCGCCGGAGCTGAAAGGCCTCGTGGAAACCAAGATCGACGCGATCGCCGGCTTCATCGCCGAAAAGACGCCGCGCAAACTGCTCGCCCTGCCCGCGCCGAAGAAGAAACCCGGCAAGGGCTTCGACCTCAAACCGGGCGCCAGCTTCGATCTTTGATTTACTGGAGATAGCACTCCTGAACCGCGGCCCCCCGGCCTTGTGCGGGGTCCAAAAGCGCGTCAGCGCGTCTCATAACAGCGTGATGACGGCAGGACTGCCTTTTGGATGCCGGAACAAGTCCGCCATGGCGAAAGGCCGCAATTCCTTTCCCCGTCATCCCGCGCAGGCGGGCATCCATGAGCTTCCGAGCCGGACCCACCGTGAATGCCCGCCTGCGCGGGCATGACGTGAGAAGGGTGGTCGCCTTTGAAACTCTACCGGCCAGCCGAGACTCCGGCGCTTCCGCGGCAGATTCGGCGATGCTGTTGCGCAGCATTCCGCCCTTACGCGCCCACTCCGCTAAGTCCCTGTTCAGCCAGCGCTTTATTCTCACCGCTTTTCACATAACTTGGTTGACATAGCGCGGCATGGTTGCTAGAAAATAC
The DNA here is from genome assembly GCA_035626855.1 of Patescibacteria group bacterium. Classification (GTDB taxonomy): domain Bacteria; phylum Pseudomonadota; class Alphaproteobacteria; order Micavibrionales; family UBA2020; genus JAPWJZ01. The sequence continues at coordinate 9,068 of DASPMW010000180.1, read as the reverse complement.
TCTTCTGCTGAAAACCATAACAGCGGGGGATAAACCCGTGCAAACCTGGGAGTGTTTTAGATGATGCCATTCAACGAAACCGGCCTGCCGCTCGACCCGACCGTCTTCAAGGCGTTCGCAATGTTTTCCAAGGAAATCGAAGGGGCCAAGAAAATCCCGGGCGAAGAGATCAACGAGAATTTCGCCGTGCGCGTCGCGCAGCTCCTGAACGAAACGGGCAACAAGGATTCGAAACTGCTCTCGCTGGCGCTGCTGAACGTCATGCCGCCGCAGACCTATGGCATCGTCGAAAAGCAGTTCGGCCGCGAAATGACCGACCTGATGAACGAAGCCGGCAAGCATAGCCGCACCTCCTACGCCTATATCAACGAAGCGGGCGAAACGGTGAAGCTGTTCACGCTCGCGGCCGCCGTCGCGACCTTCGAGACCTTCCATGCCGAAGCCGAAAAGGCCGAGGAAATGCTGCAGAAGATGGCCGACGGGCAGCCGCCCGCCAACGGCCGCCTGATGCTGCCGATCGCGGCCGACAGCCGCGTCTACGACCGCCTCGCCGAAGTCCTGTTCGACAAGACGACCTCGCCCGCGCTCGAGGAGCTGTTCCGTGACCGCCTGTCGTCTTTCAAGAACGACAATGACCGCCTGAAAAGCCGCATCATCGAGATGGGCCTCGCCTCCGAGCTGCCGCCGCAGATCCAGATGAAGCTGAACAGCCCGGACAGCGCGTCCTACCGCTATCCCGCCTTCGAGGACACCGGCCTGCTCGACACGCCGAAAGTGCGCGCAGCCTATGACGTGATCGTTTCCCACCCGCTCGCAAGCCCCGAAGGGTTCGAGGCCGCGCTCGAGGTCGGCAAGCTGCTGACCGACAAGGTCGAGGATGAAAACCCGACCGCTGTTGCGACCGGCCTGATGATGACGGCCCTGCAGGGCCTGTCGAAGGAAGACTTCGAGTTCCTCGACAAGAAGATCGACTGGGACGTGACCGACATCATGAAGCAGTTCGCGTCGGGCCGCCCCGTGACGATGCAGTCGGTCGCGCAGGCGCCCGCCGAATTCAAGCTCGCGCTGCTCGCCAACACCGTCACCAATCTCGGCCATATGAAGGACGGGATCGCGCAGCTGAAGGACATGCTGGCGCAGCAGGAGGAAATCCCCGAGAAGATGCGCCCGATCATCCTCGCGCAGAACCTGCAGCAGATGATGATGATGACGGAATCCTTCGACCAGACCCGCCGCCTGATTGGCAAGACCAGCGCGCCGGAACTGGAAGCGATGTTCAAGGACCTCATCCGCGAAGTCCGCGCGGAGATCGTGGCGAACATGCCCGCCTCCCCCCGCCGCAGCTTCAACGATATCGGCTTCCCCGAGGAGCGCAACCGCGCCGCCCCCGACGGCAAACCCACCCCGCCCAAGCCCGGCAAACCCAAGCACGGCGGCCAGAGTTTCGATCTCTAAGCTCTGATAAAATCCAAAATCCCCCGGCCTTAGAACCGGGGGATTTTTTTTATGCCTTGTGATCCTGAGCGCAGCCCCGCATTCCATGTCATCCTGAGCGTAGCGAAGGATCTCCCTTTTTTGCGGCAAGAAAGGGGGATCCTTCGCTGCGCTCAGGATGACACTTCGTTATCGCCATCCCCGCCCTCCTCCGCGTCATCCCCGCCCAGGCGGGGGGATCCAACAGGGGTGGACAAAGGACCGCTATTTCCCTTGCCAGTCATCATGGATCCCCGCCTGCGCGGGGATGACGATGGAATGAAAGGTCACAGCTTCTTCAGATTTTCCGTCTTATAAGCGCAAGTGGCGGCTGAGACTGCTAGTTCGGGTGCGCCTCTAGTACCCGAGCTGCCATTTATCACCGGTCAAAAATTTATCCCTGCGCAATTGTTTGTTACAATTTGCGCGTGTCTCGACCGTCCTGCAGGGCGATGAATTCTTCCCTCTCCTTTAACCATGGCAAATATTCGAGAATCTTGTAGTCAGGCCAGCGGTACGCAGTTTCTATCTTGAAGCCCTTTACGTCCACCCCGGGCCCGAGGGACTCGAAAGAGTATGATTTGGTTTCAGGCGAATAAAGGCTTCTCACCGTCGCAACATCCTTTATATCCCCAAAAATCACGAACTTGGGATAATCCTCTCGCGGCACGTCAAATTCGCGGACGTTTTTTAACGCGGAAATGATGTAAGCCGCCTCGCCACCCGACCTGCCTCGATACCCTATTTCCATCAAGCTGAATACAATGCCCCGCGTTCCCAAGTCTATAGCGACAGCTTCCCCGCGCGACACAAAACAACTCGTACCTCCCTGCTGGGGAAGAATACGTTCTTCATGAACACACTTTGCAACCCGAACGGCAGAGCCCGTTTTTAGTCCTTCAGGCGTCTGTATGGAGACAGTGACCCGGTAGTTTACCACTGTGCTTCGCACGAGAAGGGCTTGCAGTAGGCTGGCTATTATTGCCAACACGAGCCAAATTCTAAAAAGTAGCGATAAAACTGTGAGAAAAAGCGCTTTCATTTACTCGCAAAACAAAGGGCGTCGCCGAATATCGCCCGCTTACAGCTTTTTCAGATTTTCGGTCTTATAAGCGCAAGTAATCGCCCCGCCGCGCACGGCGTCGGGAATGTCAAAGGTGCGCTTGATGCCGGCCTGCAGGTCGTCGTCGAGGGCGTAGATGCTGGCGCAGGCGACCTTGTCGTCGGGGTCGCCCTGCACGACGGGGCAGAACAGCAGTTTCTGCCCCTCGAGGTCGAACATCGCCTGGAAAGCCATTTCCTCCCCGCCCTTTTTGGCGGGCAGCGCCACATTGGCGCGGCTTTGCGGGGTCAGGCGGAACTGGGTGTCGCTGAAATCCTTCCAGTTGCGGCCGAATTTGGCCGACCCCCGGCCGACCGTGCAATAGAGCGAGCTGCCGGCAGCGGCGGGGGCGGGAGCTGCGAGCGAGGCAACCTCGCTATCGAGCGTCTTGTACTGCGGTTTCGGCTGGAAATACTGCGCGAGGTCCGGCAGGCGGTCGCAGCCGCCAAGCGCAAGCGGCAGAAGGAACGCCAGCAGCAGTCGGGTCGTTTGCACGCGCGGCAGGGAAGCGATTTTCATGTCTTGTTTTCCACGGCTTCGCTATATTTTAGTAGAGAACGCGGCCGGCGGCAAAGCGGATTATTCGTTGACCCCCGCGTTACGCAAACTCACCAGAATTTTCGAAGGCACCCCTTGTTCAAGCGCGTCACCCTGTTCCGAGTGTTCAACTTCCCCGTCAAGGCGGATGCCAGCTGGATTTTCCTGTCCATCCTGATCTTCTGGACGCTCGCGAATAATTTCTTTCCCGTGAAATATTTCGGGCAGGAGCCCGAGGTGTACCAGGTGATGGCGGGGCTGACGCTCGTGGGGATCATTATCTCGATCATCGCGCACGAGGTCGCGCATGCGATCATCGCCGAATACTATCATATGCCGATCGAGAGCATCACGCTGTTCATCTTCGGCGGCGTCGCCGAAATGAAGGGGGAGCCCTCGCACCCCAAGGGCGAGTTCCTGATGGCGCTCGCCGGCCCCGCCATGAGCTTTATCATGGCGCTGTTTTTCTGGGCCTGCGAAGGGCTCTATGTCATGCAGTTCGGCACGGAGCCTGCGAGCCAGGTGCTCGACTATCTCGGCATGCTCAACATGGTGATCGCGATCTTCAACATGGTGCCGGCCTTCCCGCTCGACGGCGGGCGGGCCTTGCGCGCCGCGATCTGGTGGTACAAGGATAACCTCGTGCTTGCCACGCGCATCGCCTCCTCGCTTGGCGCGAATTTTGCCTATCTGCTGCTCGGCTATGCGATCTACAAGATCTGCTGGTACAACCAGATGGTGCAGGGCATGTGGTACGGCCTGTTCGGTTATTTCGTTTATGGCGCGGGACTTTACGCCGTGCGCCAGACGGAAAGCCGCTCGCTCCTGAACCTGGAAAAAGTCACGCGCTTCATGCACAGCCAGATCATCGCCGTGTCGCCGGACCTGACTATCGCCGAGCTCGTGGACGGTTATTTCTACAAGCACTACCAGAAGCTTTTCCCGGTGGTCGACAAGGACCGCCTCGTCGGCATCGTCACGCTGCAGGGCGTGCTCGCGATCGACCGGCACAAGTGGGGCTTCCTCCACGTCGCAAGCGTGATGGAGAAGGTCAACGACGAAAACACCGTCGATCCCGATTCCAGCGCGGCCGACGCGCTCGACCTCATGCGCAAGCTTGGCAAGGATTCGCTGCTGGTCGCGCGCGAGGGACAGTTCATGGGCGTGCTCGCGATCCGCGACCTTTACGCCTATCTTTCCATCACCATGAAAATGGACCGCGACCGCCCAGTCGTCACTAGCCGGGGCGCGGGGCGCTAGAGAATCGCCCCCTCTCTCCGTGCGTCCGCCCCGCGCAAGAAAACGCTGAAAATACGGCGCTTTCTGGCATAAAATTGACATAAGCGGCAGGGCATGGTACAAAATACCTACGGCACTCCGCTACGGCAGAACGATTTCCGCTCGTTTCTCGTCTGTCCGGTTATAGGGTGTCTGAAACGGCCTTAGGAATACTGTTGCACGCAAAAACAGAACCGGGGTCGATGAAACGAAACCCCCGTCATTGCAGCAGCGTTCAAAGGCCCGCGACCGTCGCCCTAACGACGCCCGGGCCTTTGCCTATTTGGAATTTTGCGACCTTGGCCCCCCGTAACGAGGCCGGCGCGTAAAAGGATAAATAGAGAGGTGTGTTCGTGCCCACCCCCTCTCCTCTGGACGGGAGAGGGGGTTGAGGCAAAAAACTTCCCTTCCCCCTGTCATTCCGAGCGCAGCGAAGGATGACGCTATGCTTTTTTGAGAACTTTATAGATCGCCGATGAATCAAGCTCGCCGTCGCCGTTCTTGATGACGGCGTCGAGGTTGAGCGTCGCAAGCGTCGCGGCCGGCAGCGCGAGGCCCGCCTTCTTCGCCGTCTCCATGACGATGCCCATATCCTTGCGGTGCAGCTGCGCCTTGAAGCCCGGCGCGAAATTGTTCGTGAGCATGCGGTTGCCGTGAATGTCGAGCACCTTGGAGCCCGCGAAGCCGCCGAGCAGCGCATCGCGCACCTTCGCCGCATCCACGCCCGATTTCTCGGCGAGCAGCAGCGCCTCGGCAACCGCCTCGATCGTGACGGCGATGACAACCTGGTTGCAGGCCTTCGCCACCTGCCCCGCGCCGTGGTCGCCGACATGAATGATATTCTTCCCCATCTTTTCGAAATAAGGCTTCACGCGCGTGAAGACATCCGGTTTGCCACCGCACATAATAGAAAGAGTCCCCGCGATCGCGCCCGTTTCACCACCCGAAACCGGCGCATCCAGCATCTCGATATTTTTCGCGGCAAGGCGCTTGGCGAAGTCGCGCGTCGCCTCCGGCGAGATCGTGCTCATATCGACCACGACCGAGCCCGCTCTTAAACCCCCGATAATCCCGCCCGCGCCGAAAATCACATGCTCGACATCGGGCGTGTCGGAGACGCAGGTGAAAATGATGTCAGCGTTTTCCGCGACCTCTTTCGCGCTTTCGCAGATCGTTCCGCCCAGCTCCGCCAGTGGCTCGCCGCGGATCGCCGTGCGGTTCCACGCCGCGACGCTGTAGCCCGCCTTGCGCAAGTTGATCGCCATTGGCAGGCCCATGATGCCGAGGCCGATGAAGCCGAGTTTTTCTGACATTTATGTTCTCCGGTGAAATACCCTCACCCTAACCTTCTCTCAAAGGAGAGGTCACTAGTGGGTGGCTACGCCACAAGATTTATATATTAAATTTCTATCAAAGGAAGCCGGTAGTCCCCTCTCCCGAAAACAAGGGTAATTCAGCATCCTAGCTCTTTAGTCCCTGCGACAATCGGTCCCAACCACTGAAACAGGAGAAACGTCAGGAAAATTGATAAAATCGCCAGCATCATATAGCCGCGGCAGCGGCACAGAATGGGCACGATGATAGAGCCGAAAAAGCAAGCGACAAACAACCCAATATGGCCGAGCCGCGCGCCTTGGCTACATCCCCACCACAAAGATGGCTGAGAGGAGCCGCCACGACCCCACAGCCAAAACGATGCGATGCCGTAAAACCAGTAAGCGACGGAAATCGTCAATGCGGTGTTCGTCCATACCCGCAGTTCCCTGTTCTGGCTAGACGCGAAAATCGATTTTAATTTTCTGATATTAAGCGACAAGCGGCACCAAATTTAAAAGGATTAAATCTTCGGCCCCTTGATATCCAGCTTTTTATACGGCTTCAGCCCCATTTTATCGAGCGCGCCATCCAGCGTCTTGGTATCAAGTGGCACGAGCTTCGCAGACCGGGTGTAGAGCAGCGCGGCCTTGATTTCGCGGTCGGGGTAAATCTGCTGCAGGGCGAGGCGATAGGCAGCCATCTGCATGATGTATTTCTCGGAGACATCGCCCGCGTTTTTCGGCGGCTTGACGCTGTTCTTGAAATCGATGACGAGCACCTGTTTGTCATCGACCACGAGCCGGTCGATCTGGCCGGACATCATCTGCTTCTGCCCGTCCTTGTCGAACAAACCGGTCAGCGAGACTTCGGCGCGCGAATTGGGGCCGAACAGCGCGCCGAATTCGGGATCGTTCAAAATCTTCATCACTTCGCGCGCGGCGGCGTTCTGGTCTTTCTCGCTCAACCCGTGCGCGGGCTTGGCAAGGTATTTGCGGGCCGCCGCTTCACGCTCCGACGCGTCGAGCGCCGGCAGGAATTCGAACAGTTCATGCACAACGGTGCCAAGGCGGCGGAAATAGGTTTCCCCCTCCCCCTCCAGCGGCGAGGGCGCGGCGTAATCGTCGTTGCCCGCCTTGTATTCGGAAGGGCGGAATTTCTTGACCGGCGCTTCGCCCGGTTTCGGCGCATGGCGCGCCCAGAGCGGGATGCTGACCGGCTTCGCCTTGGCAGCCGGTTTCAGTCCGTCGGGCTTCGGCTTCGCCGTCTGCTTCACGCCGAAACGCAAAATCGTCTGCCCGTCATCGGGCGCGTCTTTATCAAGCGCGGCGGGTGTTGCCACTTTTTCGAAATCGGCAGCGGGCGATTTATTGTCATTCGCGGCGGGAGCAGCTGGCGGCTTGATGAAATGGACATCATCCTTCAGGTTCTGCGCAAGGCCCTTGCGGATCAGCGAATACCAGCTCTTCTCGGAATCGCGCTCAGAATTCTGGTAGCCATAGACGTATAAACGGTCCGCTGCGCGTGTCATCGCGACATACATCAGGCGGCGGAATTCGCGGTCGCGCTCCAGCTCCGCCTTGTCGCGGGCGGCGGAGAAACTCTTGCTTTCAAGATCCGATCGCGGCACCCAGAGCGGCACGTCGCGGCCCTCATCCGGCCAGAGGAAGCGCGGGCGCGCGCGGTTATTGTCTTCGGGCAGGCCGGTCGTGTCTGGCAAAATGACGATCGGTGCCTCCAGCCCCTTCGCGCCATGCACGGTCATGATATGGACGCGCGGCTGTTCGGGGTTGAGATTGATCTCGCGCTTCACTTCGGCCTCGCCGGCATCGAGCCAAGCGAGGAAACCTTGCAGCGACGGCGTGTGGATCTTCTCGTAGCGCTCGACCGCGTTGAGGAATTCGACGAGCGGATCTTCCGCTTCAAACCCAAGGCGCCCGAACATCGCGTTCAGCCCCGATTTCGCATTACCGGGCGCGGGGTTCATGAGCACGGAGGAATAAAATTCGTACGGTCGCTCGGAATTGAGGTTCTGCTGCAGCTTCGAGAGATAGTCGAACGCCTCGCGATACGGCTTCGCGGCGGCATCGCGCCCCTTGCTGCGTTTTTCAAGCGCCTCCCACAGCGTCGCGGGGCGGTTGACGGCCAAGTCTTCCAGCTGCTGGTCGCTCAATCCCAGCAGCGGCGATTTCAATACGGCGGCGAGCTTGTAATCATCCTTGGGGAACAGCAGCGTTTCGCCGAGCGCAACGAGGTCCATGACCGCAATTTGTTCGCGCAAGCTCATGCGGTCCGCGCCCGCGACCGGGATGTCGCGCTTTTTCAGCGCGCGCACCATTTCATCGACAAAGCCCGAGCGGCGGCGCACCAAAATGAGAATATCGGCCGGGTTGATCGGGCGTTTGCGTGATTCCAGCTCTTCCCCGCCATCGAGCCAGCCCTTGATCTGGTCGGCGATCTTGTCGGCCATTTCGGCGGCGGTATCGTGGCCCGGCTCCATCTGGAGCGGCAGCGACCACGGCCTGGCCGGTTCCTGTTCGGCCGGGCGCAGGATCGGGTGCACCTCGACCACGCCCGCCTGCCCCTTTCGGAACGGCGTGTGGTGGACCTGCTTTTCCTCCGCCTCGTCCTTGAAGAACAAGCCGTCGGCGGCGTCGGGATTGGCGAAGACGGCGTCCACCGCCTGCGTGACCGCGGGGCTGGATCGGAACGCGATCTCCATATCGACTTCGCGCCACTTGCCGCCCGCCTGTTTCACGAGGTCGGCGAAGACTTTTTTGTTGGTATTGAATTCCTTCGGGTCCGCGCGCTTGAAGCTGAAAATCGACTGCTTTTCGTCGCCAACGACGAAGATCGTGTTGTCCTTCGACTGCTGGCGCGCGGGGTTCGTGAAAAATTCATTCGCGATGCCGCGCACGAGGTTCCACTGGTCGGGGTTTGTGTCCTGCGCCTCGTCGACGAGGATATGCTTGATGTTGCCGGGCAGCTTTTGCAAAATCCAGCCCGCCGCGTCCTTCTTGTTCATCATCTGGTTGGCGTGATGCACGAGGTCGTCGTAATCGAGCAGGTTGAGGCTGCGTTTTTTCTCGGTATATTTCTCGAGGATCGCGCCGGTCAGGCGCAGGATCGATTCCGTGCCGCGCGCGACGTTCATGTTGGCGATCGCTTCGATCCCCTCCATCAGACGCTGGCCTTCTCGCTCCATTATTTCCTGCGCGGCGCTCGTGTTTTTCGTGGTCAGCTTCTTGCGCAGTTCTTTTTCCTTGGTCAGGAACACGCCGACGTAATCATAGAACAGCTCGTTGCGCTGCTCGGGGTGCAGGATCCAGGCCTTGATCATCTTGGCCTTTTCAAGATCGCCCGC
>DASPMW010000179.1:0-19497 GCA_035626855.1 Patescibacteria group bacterium | reverse complement strand
TTATGCATGAATATTCTCCCCAGTATGCCATGCCAACGCGCGGGAAGAATTCCGTGCCGCATCGCGCGGGAAAAATTTAGGGCTTCGGCTTGTCGTTGCCGCGCCGCTTCCAGGGCTGCGCCGCCGCTTCGCCGTTATCGTTGTCGGGCGATGTCGGCAGGGGGCGGAAGGGAGTGCCAAGCTTTTTCACGAACTTGGTGATGTCGTCGCCCGCTTCCTTGATGCTGTTCAATATCTGGCTCTGGTTCTCCAGCTTGTCGAGCGTCACGTGATAGAAACGGTCGAGATCGTGCTTGTGCTGCTCGGTCAGTTTCTGCGCGAGCGCCTTCAATTCCGCGTCGCCTGCCTCGGGCGTGCCATCGAGGATGTCGCTCGCATAGCCAAGGATCTTTTTATAGGTTTTGTTGATCGTCTTGACGGTGCGGGCGTCTTCGAGGATCGATGACAGCTTTTGCAGCGCAGCCCGGCTTTCCTGGTGGTATTCCTCCGCGAAGACGCGGTGCTTCAGGATGTCGCAAAGGCGCTCCATTTCGGAATCATTGTCCTTGATGATCTTTTCCGCAAATTTCTCGAGCGCCTTGAGGTTCTTGAGGCTGGCATCGTCCATGGTGGAGGTGGGCGCGGCCGGGTCCGCTTCCCCGTCGATGATGCCGTCAAAGCTGATAAAACGGTCGCCGATCTCGTCGCGGATGTCATTCGCCACGTCCATCAGCGACATGTTGATGACGAGGGACAGCAGCAGGTTGCCGTTCGATTTTGAGATCATGCCGATCGGGCCGAGCTTGTTGAATTCCTCGGGCGACAGCGAATTCTCGACGTTGCCGGTGCCAAGATGCACGATCACGATTTCCGCATCCGGCGGCGCGAGTTTCCGCGCCTGCGTCATCAGCCGGCGCATGGAATTGCCCGCAAAGAAACCCCCGTCGATCAGCGCATGGCGATGCGTGACGTTCGGCATGTCTTCATTCGGCGTGGTTGAATAGTATTTGGAGGGGAAGTAGGTCGGCGCGGTGGTGCTTGCCCGCACCGCGTCGCGCATCAGCATGCTCGACCAGCCTTCGGGCGATTTGTCCTTTTCGCCCTTGATATGGGTGATCCAGACCGGCCGGAAATTCTTGATATCGGTCGCAGGGATGAGCAGGTGGGTCAGCGAGTCCTTCATCTTGTGGTCGCCGAGCTTGTCGAGCAGCGCGTCTTCAAGCGGCTTCGGGTCGTAAAGCGCGGAGGAGGACAGCTTGCGGATACTCTTGAAACGCAGTTCCGGGAAAATCTTCGGCCCGAAGGTGTAGTAGAAATTCTTGAGGTCCTGCGCCGAATGTTTCGGCTTCAGCGGATTTTTGTCGTCCGGAACCACGAGGCCGGCGCCGAGGATCGCGCCTGTCGAGGTGCCCCCGATCATGTCGAACAGCTCGGCAATCGGCTTGCCCGTGCGCTCCTCGATCTCCTGCAGGAGGCGGGCGGGGACCACGCCGCGGATTCCCCCGCCATCGATCGACAGCACGGTGAATACGCGTTTCTTCTTGGGCTCGGTCATGCTGACTCCAAACGACAATGCGTCAGCGGATTTTCATCCGCATTACACATCCCCCCCGTTGCCGTTTTTTCTTAATTGGAACAAGTGTATTGGAATATACGGAGCAGGCAAGCCGGTAAAACGTAACTATTAAACATAAACGCGCACTAAACTTGCGCGGAGTAGGCGAAGCCCGGGTATTTTTTTCAATTCTCTCGAAATTTAATAAAAGTTTAAACGAAATACATAAATAATTAAGGACGGCAGCAGAACGGCCCGCAAATGGATGATATATCTGTGGAAGGCCAGGGAGAGGGCTCCGCCTTGAAGACCAAGACCACATCGACCGCAGCGGTCCCGCAGCGGTTTTTGAAAACAGACACAGTTGCGTCGTTCATTCTCGTGAACGGGATGGTCATTGCGGCCATCGTTTTTATCGCGCTGCATTTTGCTATGACCTCGATGCGCGCATCGGAGGCGCGCAACCGCACGCGCGATATCCTGCGCGCGACGGAACAGTCGCTGACCGAAATGGAAAAGACGGTTCGCACGCTGCAGTATTTCCACGCCTCCATTAACGCCGCAACGCAGGAACAGGCCTCGGTTCTCGGCGGCGTGCAGAAGCTGCTGACAGGCAACGCGCCGCTGACCTCGCTGCTCTGGGTGACCGACAAGGGCATCTGGCGCCAGCAGGACATCCAGGGCATGACGGAGCGCACGGCGTACAATCCCGCGCTCGGGTGGCCCGCCTATAACGACCTCGCGCGCGAGGTTTTCCGGCTGAACTACAACGAAATCGATTACTTGCAGGAAATGCCCTGGCCCGCCTTTGCCGCGAAGGCCGGCGACACGGGCGCGCAGCAGCCGGTGGGGCTCATCAGCAAGTCGCGGCTGAACGACGGCAGTACCGGCATCCTGCTCGTCGTCACCACGCCCGCCATGATCTTCGGCAACAGCTGGGCGGCGCAGCGCGAGGATATCGACCGGGTGACGATCAAGGACCGGGATACCTCCTTCGTGCTGGTAGACACCAAAATATCCTCCCTGCTCGCAACGGAAGACAACGAAGACGCCTCGGTCGAAACGGTCAGCTATGTGCTGACGCTCGGCAACCAGTCCTGGGATATTAAATTCGGCGTGCGGCCCACGCTGGTATCGAAGATGCTGATCACCGCGCCCTGGGCTGCGCTCGCCATTATCCTGATCCTCACCGGCATAGCGGCCGGCATCGCGCACCGCAAGCATGCGCAGGACCTGAAATTCGAGGAGATGTCGAAAAACCTCGAAGGCACCCAGTCGGAGCTGCAAAGCAAGATTTCCGAGCGCGACAAGCTGTTCCACGCGCTCCGCAAATCCGAACGGGAATACAAGGCCGTCATCAACTCCGTTTCCGACGTGATTTTCGAGACAGATGAGATTGGGCGCATCATGTTCCTGAACGAGACCTGGAAGAAGATGACGCTGCGCGAGACCGCCGACACGATCGGGGAGAGCCTGTTCGCCATGCTGGAGGTGTCGGAGCAGACGAAGCAGCGCGACATGTTCGACGAGCTCGTGCGAGGCGAGCGGCAGGCCTATCGCGCCGAAACCCGCCTGAACCTCGGCCATGGCACGGTCAAGCCCGTTGAAATTTCCTTCTCGATGCTGCGCATGACGGAAGACAAGAGCATCCGCGTCGTCGGCTCGATCCATGATATCGAAAAGCGTCGCCGCGCCGAGCTTGCCGTGCGCGAGGCGGAGCAGCGGTTCCGCGCGATCTTCGAGAACTCGGTCTCGGGCATCTACCAGATTTCGGCGGATGGCCGCTTTATCTCCGCCAACATGGCTCTGGCCGAAATTCTCGGCTACGGCAACCCGAACGAACTCATGAGCGAAGTCAGCGATATCGGCGGCCAGCTCTACGTCAACCCGAACGAGCGCGCCGAATTCGTGCAGAAGCTTCTGTTCGAGGGCCGCGTGTCCGGCAACGAGGCGGAAGTGACCCGCCGCGACGGGAAGAAGATATGGATCCTGCAAAACGCGCGCGTCGTGCGCAATGAAAAAGGCAGCGTCGATTATTACGAAGGCTCCGTCTGGGACGTCACCGAGCGGAAAGAAGCGGAAGAGGCGATGCGTTACGCGCGCATCCAGGCGGAGATTTCCAGCCGCACGCGCATGGAGTTCCTCGCCAACATGTCGCATGAACTTCGCACGCCGCTGAACGCCGTCATCGGCTTCTCCGAGATCATCAAGGACGAGGTGATGGGGCCGATCGAGATCAAAGTCTACAAGGAATACGCGCAGGACATCTACGACAGCGGCAATTACCTGCTCAAAATCATCTCGGAAATCCTCGAGGTCTCCAAGATCGAGACGGGCAACCGCGAGCTGAATCAGAGCAACTTCAAGCTGATGAAGGCGGTAAAGGCCTGCATGACGATCATGGCGACCCGTATCGACCAGGCCGGCGTGGACGTGAAGGTCGAGCTGCCGGAGGAGCTTCCCGAGTTGCTGGCAGAGGAGCTCGGCTTCAAGCAGATCATGCTGAACCTGATCGGCAATGCCATCAAGTTCACGCCGCAGGGCGGCAAGGTGCGCGTGACGGCGGGCGTGCAGCCGACGGGGCAGATGTATATCGACGTCGCCGATAACGGCATCGGCATGTCGGCCGAGGAAATCAAGAAAGCCATGACGCCCTTTGGCAAGGTCGATACATCGTTCAGCGGGATGAAGGCGGGCACCGGCCTTGGGCTGACGATCGTCGACTCTCTCGTGCGCCTGCATGGCGGCGAATTCCAGCTGATCTCCCAAAAAGGCGCGGGCACCACGGCGCGAGTCATCATGCCGGCGGGGCGCGTGTTGATGGAAACCGTGCCGCAAAAGCCCGCGGCACCTGCGGAAGAGACAGTGCCCGAGGCCAAAACCGAGCCCGCAAGCGCGGCGGACGGCGAAGCGCCGCACTTGAAAGTCGTCAAGTAACGCCAAGGGCTTAACCCCTTATTCTCCCGCCGACCAGAAATATACTCAAAACTCAACTAATTGATATCATTGGAAAATTTCTTCTTTTCAGTGGAACGCGACGCCCCTTCGTGGTATTTATTACATAACGATGCAAAAGGGGTTTGCAGCTGATGGATGACGGAATTCAGAAACGACCGAAGGCCGAAATCACCGACCGCAAGCGCGTCTATGACGGCTTTTTCAAAGTCGACGAACTCACGATTAAAATGGATACCCATGACGGCGGCGAGATGGAGGTCAAGCGCGTGATCTTCGAGCGCGGCCACTCGGTCGCCATCCTCGGTTACGACCCTGCGCGTGATGAAGTCCTGCTCGTCAACGAAATGCATCCCGGCCTGCTGTCCGCGGGCGATGACCCATTTATCAACGCGCTGCCCGCCGGCATGATCGATCCGGGCGAGGCCGTGCTGGAGGCTGCCGTCCGCGAATTTTTCGAGGAAACGGGCGCGCAACTGAACTCCGCCCGCATCATCCATGAAGGCGCCTATGTATCGTCGGGCGGCACGTCCGAAAAGATAACGCTCGTCATCGGCACGCTCGATATGGGCAAGGTCGCCAATGGCAGCCTGCAAGGCAAGACGGCAGAGGGCGAGGATATCCGCGTCGTCGTCGTCAAGGCCGATGACTACATCGCGCAAGCCGAAAGCGGCCAGCTGCGCGACATGAAGTGCATGGTCTTCGCGCTCTGGCTTGCCCGCAACCGCGAGAAGCTGAAGCCCGCCCGGGAAGAAACCGGCTACATCCGCCGCCGCAGCTTGCGCACCCCCGTCCATTTTGACGCCATCGACCTGCTGCGCGAAGCGCGGGCAGGCGGGAAGTAAAACTGCCCCTCATGGCCACTCCGGCGCAGACCAGGTCCACCAGCATGTGACTGATAGGGCATACATATTCGCCCTTCCTTTCACTTGCGCAGATGTGATATTATGGCAATCATTTTTCAAGAGGATTGCCCGTGACCGAGAAAAAACCCCAGGCCAAAATCATCGCGTCGGAGCGCCTCTTCAATGGCTTCTTCAAGCTCGACGAACTGACCATCGAGATGGACAAGCACGATGGTGGCAGCGAAACCGTCAAGCGCCTGCATTTCGAGCGCGGCCATGCCGTATCGATCCTTGCCTATGACCCGAAGCGCGACCAGGTATTGATGGTCAATGAAATGCGCCCCGGCATGCTCGCCGCCGGGGAATACCCGTTCAACGACAGCCTGCCCGCCGGCATGATCGACAAGGGCGAAACGCATATCGACGCCGCGCTGCGGGAGACGGAGGAGGAAACCGGGCAAGAACTGCGCGAGCCCGTGACCATTCATCCCGGAGCCTATATCAGCGCGGGCGGCACATCGGAAAAGCTTGCAATTGTGATGGGCAAGGTCGATCTCTCGAATGCCGGCGGCATTCATGGCGAGCCGGGCGAGGGAGAGAATATCAAGACGGTGCTGCTCTCCTCCGACGAGTTCATCGCGCGCGCCAATGACGGCCGCATCAAGGACATGAAAAGCCTCGTCGCCGCCTTCTGGCTCGCGAACCACCGCCACGAATTGCGCGACCCCGGCTTCACGCCGTCGCCCGCCGTCGTGGACCCGTCCACAAACAAGCCGCAGGCGCAGATCATCAGCCGCGACGTAAAATACGACGGCGTCTTCAAGATCGAGGAGATCGTGATCGAGCAGGACAAGCATGAAGGCGGCCAGCAGACGCTGAAGCGCCTGAATTTCGAGCGCGGCGACGCGATCGCCGTGCTGGCCTATGATCCGCGGCGTGACGAGGTCGTGCTGGTAAATGAAATGCGCACGGGCATGCTGGCGGCGGGCGACTACCCCTATGTCGATACCGTTCCCGCCGCGATGATCGCGAAGGGCGAAGACCTGAAAGCTGCGGCGAAGGACCGCCTCGCGCGCGAGACGGGGCTGGACCTGAAGGACGCCAATATCCTGCACGCTGGCGCCTTTGTCAGCTCCGGCGGCAGCACCGAAAAAATTGCGCTGGTCACCGGCATCGTTGACAGCACGAATGCGGGCGGCGTACGCGGCCGGGCGGGTATCGGCGAGAACATCAAGACCGTCGTCGTATCCTCCGACGACTTCATCGCGCGCGCGGAAATGGGCCAATTGAGCGACATGAAAAGCCTCGCTTTCGCCTTCTGGCTCGCGCAGAATCGCGACGAAATAAAGGCGAAGGCGGCGGTTCCCGCGGCGCCGAAGCCTACCGTGCCCTAAACATCCGGCCTGCGAAAATACTGGATTGACTTATGCTCTAAGGGAGAATATAAAATACTCTACACGAGCATAAACAAGGGAATCGCACGGCATGGCCAAGAAGAAGCTGGAAGCAAAAGTCACAAAAATCACCCCGGAATATAAGGGCTTTCTCACGCTCAACAAATACGAGATCGAGAAAGACCGCCACGAGGGCGGCAAGCAGAACATCACCTGGATGATCATGGAGCGCGGCCACGCCGTCGGCATCCTCGCCTATGACCCGAAATCCGATGAGGTCGTCCTCGTCAATGAAATGCGCCCGGGTATCCTCGCTGCCGGCGGCTATCCTTATACCGATACCCTGCCTGCCGGTGGCATCGGCAAAGGCGAAACGGCGGTTGAAGCAGCCGAGCGCGAAATGGTTGAGGAAACCGGCCTGACGCTGAAAGGCGCGCGCGTGATCCACGACAAGGCCTATGTCAGCGCGGGCGGTACGTCCGAAAGCATCGCGATCGTCTTCGGCCTCGTCGATACGTCACAGGCAGGCGGCATCCACGGGCTTGCGGAAGAGGGCGAGAATATCAAGACGACGGTCCTGAAGTCGGACGAATTCATGGCGCAGATCCGCTCCGGCGAGATCAACGACCTCAAAACCATCGTCGCCGGCTACTGGCTCATGGAAAACAAGCTGCAGCTCCAGCTCGACTACAAAAATTCGATCAAGGGCGATTTCGCGAAGGAAGCGGGGAGGGATAGCGCGCCGGCGACGGAGGCCCCAAAGACGAAAGGGCCTAAGCCTCCCGCCCTGTAAGCCGGCGGCCATTCCGGTGGGCAATCAACGGGGCTTTTGAGACTTTGCCGTCATGGGCGCCTGGACCTGCCGCGCTGTTCCGTGCGCGACAGTCTCCTGGACGGTTGTCACGCGCTTGCGCTGCCGCTCCTCGTTTATTTGCTGAAACACGGCCATCGGGTCCTCGTCATCGTCCAGGACCCGTCCGAAAATCTTGCTCGTGGCTTGCCTCAGCTGCTCCGCTTGCTCCTCAAGCATGCTGTGGCGGTGACGCCTGTTTTGATCTTCCTCGTCCAGAAGGCGCTGGAGCCGTTCCGAAGCCTCCATAAGCTTGGCAGGGTCAATCAAGGCTGGCCGCGACGATATATCTTTCGCCGCGTTGTTGAAGGCATTTTCCAGCAATCCGCTGAGGTCAGTCATGGCCGGACCGTTCCGTCTTGGAAGTTTGAAGGGGGCCAACCATTATTTGATTACATGCTCTTCTTGAAACTTGCGGTTTTCGGGGCAGCGATGCCAGTCGCCGGCGCTTCCGGTTTGAAGGTTTGCGTTGGCAGGACGGCGTCGGCCTTCGCTACCGTTGTCGCTTCCTCGCTGCCAAACTTGACCTGGCCCGACTCAACCATGCCACGCCATTGCCAGTCGGAGATGGGCGCTGTAATGGCCTTTATAACGGCCGGGTCGCTCCAGGGATTGGGATCGGGAGTCCGGCTATATTCATCACTGGGCTTTACCGATGAAACATTGAACGTGCCGGCCAGATCCTGTACGAAGCCCTTGAAACCCTTGCCCATTATTTTACCCCTTGTGCCGTCGTTCCCGAAACCGGGCATGATCAAATTATACCGGGAACTTGATTTTATGTCAAATAAGGGACCCACGCAGGCAGGTAGGGTCCTAGACTCCACGCCATTCCGACAGCTATTTCAGGTCGAGAATAACAGGGCAGTGATCAGACGGTTTTTCCAGCGCGCGCGGTTCGCGGTCGATGCGGCAGTCCTTGATCTTCTTCGCGACCGCCGCCGCGACGAGGAAATGGTCGATGCGGATGCCGTAATTCTTGCCGAACATGTCGCGCCAATATTCGAAATAGGTGAACTGGCCCGTTTCATCACCGTGCACATGGCGGAAGGCGTCAACATAGCCGAGCTTCAGCCAGTCGGCAAAGCGCGCCTGCACCTCCGGCTGGATCAGCGCGTCGCTTTTCCAATATTTGGGGTTGTGGCAGTCGATATCGGTCGGGATGACGTTATAGTCGCCGCCGATTACCACAGGCGTCTTTGCCTTTTTCAGGGCCTGCAGCCGTTTTTTAAAGCGATCCATCCAGGCAAGCTTGTATGCGAAGTTGTCGGAACCGGGCGGGTTGCCGTTCGGCAGGTATATGTTGATGATGCGCAGTCCATTGATATCGGCCTCAAGGTAGCGCGCATGGGAATCCGCTTCATCGCCCTTCAGCGTCGTCGCCACAACCTTGATCGGGTGGCGCGACAGGATGGCGACGCCGTTATAGGTTTTCTGCGCGACGAATTCCGCGTGATAGCCGAGCGCCGCGATAGACGCTGCCGGAAATTCGAGGCCCTTCAGTTCCTGCAGCAGCAGCACATCCGGCTTGTTCTTTTTCAGCCATGCCAAAACATGCGGAAGTCGCGCTTTCAGCGAATTGACGTTCCAGGTTCCGATGCGCAAGGCTTAGCCGAGGATCTTGGACGGCGAGGGAAGCTTCGGCGCCGACAGCATGTTCGGGTTCATCGCCGACAGGGCGGGCTTGAGGCCCTGCACCGTCGGGCTGATCAGGCCGATCTGCGCGAGTTCGAGCGAATTGACCGGGCCGGTAAGGCCGAGGCCGAGCGAGCGGGTCAGGCCGAGGCACATCTGCATGGTCATGACGTTATAGAGAAGATTGACGACGCCGGCCGCTTCCTTGCCCACGGTGCCTTCCAGCATCGAGGCCTGCTTCGGTTTCGCCGGTTGATCGAGTTCGTTCGCCATGGTTCGTGAATCCCTATATCTGCGCGCTATCCGCCCATTATAGCACAGCCCAGCCCGATTCCCGCAAATGCCAGCGCTTAATAGGCCGTGAAAACGACCGAATACAGTTTTATTTCAAGGAGATCCTTGGCGCCCATCGCGGCTACGCCGCACATCCCTTTTTCCTCCAGGTTGAGGACAAAGGCATGATCGAGCGGATATTCGAAAGTATGGCCCTGCTTGCGCCCGGAAATCTTGCTGACGCCAGGCACGTTATAAACCAGCGTCAGCTGGAACGTCTCGCGGCTGAACTCGATATGCTTGATCGGGTAAGGCAGCTTGTTATCGTAAGCGATACAAGGCGTCCCATCCCGCAAAATAACGATGCCCGCGTTCATGCCGGTGGATCAATCCACGTCGAACCGGACACCCTGCGCAAGCGGCAGCGCGGTGCCGTAGTTAGTGGTGTTGGTCGAGCGGCGCATATAGGCCTTCCAGCTGTCCGACCCGCTTTCGCGGCCGCCACCGGTTTCCTTCTCGCCGCCGAACGCGCCGCCGATCTCCGCGCCGGAGGTGCCGAGGTTGACGTTGGCGATGCCGCAATCCGAACCGGCAGCCGAGGTGAACAATTCAGCTTCGCGCACATCGGTCGTGAAGATGCAGGACGACAGCCCCTGCGGCACGTCGTTATGGATCGCGAGCGCCTCGTCGAACTTGCCGTAGCGCAGGATATACATGATCGGCGCGAAAGTTTCGTGTTTCACGACATCTGCCTGTTTCGGCATCTCGACCACGGCGGGCGTCACGTAATAGGCGTTCGGGTATTTGTCCTGCAGCACGCGCTCGCCGCCAAAAACTTTTCCGCCTGCGGCTTTCGCCTTTTTCAGCGTGTCCTGCATGGCATCGAAGGCCGCTTTGTCGATCAGCGGGCCGAGCAGCGTATTGGCGTCGAGCGGGCTGCCGATTTTCGGCAGCAGGGACTGGTAGGCTTTTTTGACGCGCGCGACGAACTTGTCGGCGATGTCCTTCTGCACGATCAGGCGGCGCTGGCTGGTGCAGCGCTGGCCGCAGGTGCCGACCGCGCCGAACACCGTCGCCATCAGCGCGAGGTTGAGATCGGCCGAAGGGGCGAGCACCATTGCGTTGTTGCCGCCGAGCTCCAGGATGCATTTGCCGAAGCGGGCCGCCACGCGCGGCGCCACTTCGCGGCCCATGCGGGTCGAGCCGGTCGCGGAAATGACGGGCACGCGGCGGTCATCGACCAGCTTCTCGCCGATATCGCGCTCGCCGATCGCGAGCTCGGAAATGCCGTCCGGCACGTAATCGAGCGTCGCCGCGACTTTTTCAAACAACGCCTGGCAGGCAAGCGCGGTCAGCGGCGTTTTTTCGGACGGCTTCCAGACGACGGTATCGCCGCAGACGACCGCGAGGGCGAAGTTCCAGCACCAGACCGCGATCGGGAAGTTGAACGCCGAAATGACGCCGACCACGCCAAGCGGATGCCAGTTTTCCTGCATCTTGTGCGAGGGACGCTCGGAGGCGATGGTCAACCCGTAAAT
Source organism: Patescibacteria group bacterium (assembly GCA_035626855.1). GTDB lineage: Bacteria > Pseudomonadota > Alphaproteobacteria > Micavibrionales > UBA2020 > JAPWJZ01. Next base: position 8,473 of record DASPMW010000179.1, on the reverse strand, counting down.
CTGGCGGGAAAGGCCGACCGCGTAATCGCAGATATCGATCATCTCCTGCACTTCGCCGAGGCCTTCGGTCACGATCTTGCCGGCCTCGATCGAGACAAGCTTGCCAAGTTCTTCCTTGTGCCGGCGCAGCATGTCGCCGTAAAGGCGGATCAGCTCGCCGCGCTTGGGGGCGGGGACGGTGCGCCAGTCGAGGAATGCCTTATGCGCGCGCGCGATCTTCGCGTCCAGCGATTTCGGCGTGTCCATCACGACGCGGCCGATTTCGGATCCGTCGACAGGGCTCTGCACCTTCAGCGTGCCGGTGGTGAACGCCTTCGCCTCGACGCCGAGCTTTTTCAGCAGCATGGCGGCGTTGTCGGCAAGGCGGATTTTCTGGACGTTATTCTTTTGCGCGGCCGGCTTTTTCTTGGCGGACATGGTGGCTCCTCGGGGCGAATGAAAACTGCTGATTACAATGCCTTATATAGGGCATTTTCTCAATCAGTCCCGCATTCCCATAAACCGGAAATCACGTCCAGTCGAGGATCACCTTGCCGGACTCGCCGGACGCCATGACCTCGAAGGCCTTTTCGTAGTCGTCGGCCTTGAAGCTGTGGGTGATCATCGGCGTCATATCGAGGCCGGATTGGATCATCGCGTTCATCTTGTACCAGGTTTCGTACATCTCGCGGCCATAGATGCCCTTGATGAACAGCCCCTTGAAGATGACCTGGTTCCAGTCGATCGCCAGTTCCTTGGGCGGGATGCCGAGCATCGCGACCTTGCCGCCATGGCGCACAAGGTCGAACATCTGGCGGATGGCAACCGCGACGCCGGACATTTCCAGGCCGACATCGAAGCCTTCGGTCATGCCGAGTTCCTTCATCGTCGCCTTCAGCTCCGTCTTGCTGACATTCACCGCGCGCGTCGCGCCCATCTTCTTGGCAAGCTCAAGGCGGTAGGGGTTGATATCGGTCACCACCACATGGCGAGCGCCCGCAAAGCGGCAAATCGCGGCAGCCATGCAACCAATCGGGCCGCCGCCCGTGATCAGCACATCCTCGCCGACCAGGTCGAACGACAGGGCGGTATGAACCGCATTGCCGAGCGGGTCGAAGAACGCGGCGATATCGTCAGGCACGTCATCCGACAGCGGAAAAATGTTCGAGGCGGGCAGGCGGAAATATTCCGCGAAGGCGCCCTGCACATGCACGCCCACGCCCTTGGTGTGGATGCACAGATGCTGCTTGCCCGCGCGGCAGTTGCGGCAGGTACCGCAGGTCAGGTGCCCTTCGCCCGAGACGCGCTGGCCAACCGCGAGGTTCCTGACCTCGGAGCCTGTCTTTACGACTTCGCCCATCCATTCATGGCCGGTGATGAGCGGGACGGGGACATTCTTTTGCGACCATTCATCCCACTTGTAGATGTGGATATCGGTGCCGCAGATGGAGGTCTTGCGGATCTTGATCAGCACGTCGTTCGGGCCGATCTCCGGCATCGGGGCGTCGTGGATCATCCAGATGCCGGGCTTGGCTTCTTTCTTGCAAAGCGCTTTCATGATCTGTTGCCGAAATGCATGAACAGTGCAATCTCCAGGCCGCTGAACAGGAGCAGCAGGGTCACGGCAAGGACGCGCTGCCTCGGCGTGCGCCCCAGCACCATCAGCAGGGCGAGCGAGGGCAGAAGCGCGAGCGCGGCGAGGAATGCCGGCGGGTCGCCGCTGTCCTGCACGATGTTGCGGACGATCTCGAACGGGGACAGCTCTGCCTGCGCCTCCGGCGCCCAGTGGTCCTGCCAGACGGTGATCGCGTTGATCAGCACGGGCAGCGGCGCAAAGAGGGCCAGGATCATCAGCAGCGTGCGCAAACCCGCGCCGCCGGTTTTTTTCTTCGGCTGCTCGGGCGGCAGCGAGATGTCGCTCATTTTATGACTCCCAGTTGCTTGCCAACCTTTTCAAAGGCGGATATCGCGTGGTCGAGGTGCGCGCGGCCGTGTGCGGCCGACATCTGCGTACGGATGCGCGCGCGGCCCTGCGGCACGACGGGGAAGGAAAAGGCGATCACGTAAAGCCCTTCCTCCAGCAGCATATCGGCCATTTTTTTTGCCAGCGGCGCGTCATACAGCATCACCGGCACGATCGGATGGTCGCCCGGCACCAGGTCGAAGCCAAGCGCCGTCATCCTTTCGCGGAAATAGCTGGCATTGTCATGCACCTTGGCGATGCGCGAAGGATCGTCGCGCAGCAGGTCAAGCGCGGCGATGGAGGCCGCGACGATCGCGGGCGCCATGGTGTTCGAAAACAGGTAGGGGCGGGAGCGCTGGCGCAGCCAGTTGATGATTTCCTTGCGGCCGGAGGTATAGCCGCCCGACGCGCCGCCCAGCGCCTTGCCGAAGGTACCGGTCACGATATCGACGCGGTCCTGCACCTTCCAGTATTCGGGCGTTCCCGCGCCGGTCGGGCCGGTGAAGCCGACGGCATGGCTGTCATCGACCATCACGAGCGCGTTGTATTTATCGGCGAGCGCGCAGATCGCGGGAAGGTCCGCGATGATGCCGTCCATCGAGAACACGCCATCCGTCACGATCAGCCGGTGGCGCGCGCTTTGCGCTTCCTTCAGCTTCGCCTCGAGGTCTTCCATGTTGTTGTTCTTGTAGCGGAAGCGCTGCGCCTTGCAGAGGCGGATGCCGTCGATGATGCTGGCATGATTCAGCTCGTCGGAAATTACCGCGTCCTGCTCGCCCAGTATCGTTTCGAACAATCCGCCATTGGCGTCGAAGCAGGAGGTATAAAGGATCGTATCGTCGGTCTTTAGGAACTCGCTCATGCGCGCTTCGAGTTTCTTGTGCAGGTCCTGCGTGCCGCAGATGAAGCGCACCGAGGCCAGCCCCAGCCCCTGATGATTGAGCGCCTCATGCGCCGCATCGATTAGCCGCGGATGGTTCGCAAGGCCAAGATAGTTATTGGCGCAGAGGTTGATGACCTGCCGGTCGTCATTCGCGCCGCGCACGGTGATATCCGCCTGCTGCGGCGAGATGATCACGCGCTCGGACTTATACAGGCCCTGCGCATGCAGCGCTTCGGTGTCGGCGGCGAGTTGCAGGAGAAGGGGGTGAGTCATTTTGCTGTCTTCCGTTTGGGTAAAGGACTGTAGCATAAGGCGCCTATGCGCCTAAAGTGGCTGAATATTTTCATAAACGGATGCTAACCGGCTGTTTTTACAAGCCTGGCGTGAAGCGAAGTGAACCTTTCCACGCCGCCATGCGTTTTTCCGGAACAACCGCAAGGGACCCCATGCCGAAAGCCTTCGACCAGCAGACGTTTTTCTCCGCCGAGCGCAGCGCCCTGTCCTGGAACAGGACGGCGATTACGCTGATGGCCTTCGGCTTCACGATCGAGCGCTTCGGCATGTTCATGCATGTGGTCGGCGGATCGCCCGACAAGCTCAAGGAAACGACGACCATGTCCTTCTGGGTCGGTTTCGCCTTTATCCTGCTCGGCGTCGCCTTTTCCGTGATCGCGGCCGCGCAGTATCGCCAGGTCCTCAAGACCATGCCCCGCGGCCAGCTTCCCGCCGGCTACAATCCCCGCGCCGCGCAGTTCATCAACGTGATCGTCGCGCTGCTGGGCGTTGTCATGGCCTGCTTCCTGCTCGGCACCATCCTCAAGGAAACCGGGATACTTTAACCCTCGTCGCCCTCATAGGCTGCGCCGATATGTTTTTCGCCGCGGGCTTCGGCGAGCTTGACCTGCTTGTGGCGCTCCGCCGCGCTTGCCTTTTGCGCGGGGGTCGTGCGGTCGAAGCAATGGGGGCAGGCGACGCCCTCGATGTATTTTTCGCCGGCGCGGTCGGCTGCGCTGATCGGCTCCCGGCAGGCGGGGCACAGGGCGTAGCTGCCCTGTTCCAGCCCGTGTTTCACCGAGACGCGCTGGTCGAAGACGAAGCATTCGCCGTTCCACGCGCTTTTTTCGGCGGGCGTTTCTTCGAGATACTTCAGGATGCCGCCCTTCAGGTGGTAGACGTTTTCAAAGCCGAGCGATTTCATGTAGGACGACGCCTTTTCGCAGCGGATGCCGCCCGTGCAGAACATCGCGACACTTTTGTTTTTTGCGGGGTCGAGGTTCTTCGCCACATAGTCGGGAAACTGCGTGAAGCTGCCCGTATGCGGGTTGACGGCATTTTTGAAGGTGCCGATCCGCACCTCGTATTCATTGCGCGTATCGATGACCACGGTTTCAGGGTCGCTGATCACCTTGTCCCATTCTGCGGGGGACAGGTACTCGCCGACCGTCTTGTTCGGATCGATGTCGGGCAGGCCCATCGTCACGATCTCTTTCTTGATCCGCACTTTCATCCGGTGAAAGGGTTGCGCCTCGGCCGTCGACTCCTTGTGCTCCAGATCCGCGAGGCCGTCCTGCGCGCGGAGATAGCCGAGCACATTGTCGATGCCCGCGCGGCTGCCGGCGATCGTGCCGTTGATGCCTTCCTGCGCGAGCAGCAGCGTGCCGCAGACCTCGTTTTCAGCGCAGATTTTTTCCAGGCCCGCCTTCAGTCCGGGCAGGTCGCGCAAGGGCGCGAATTTATACAGGGCGGCGACGAGGAATGCAGGCATGACGGGTATACTAGCCCTTGCGCTTCGTGCCGGGAAGGGCGACGACATCGAACAGGCAGCGCGTGATCGCGGAGGAGCCGGGCGAGCCGCCTTCAGTGCCGAGGATGCGGTCGCCCTGTCTCGGCACCGTGCTGGAACACAGCTTGTAAACCTGCCGCTCGTTCTCTTCGACGGCGGCGTGGCACTTGCTGCTGGCGGGCGCATTCTTGGCATGCGGGCGGCGCGCGGTCACCGTGACGGAGATATGGGTTTCGGTCACGGACATTGTCGTCGGCGTGCCGTCGCTATACGGCGACCGCTCGACTTTTTTCAGGTAATTCACCGTTCCCGTGATTTCGCAGCTGGCATCCCGGCCGGTCGATGCCTGCACCACGCCGGGCGCTTCCGCGCGGGAGGCCGTAAAGCTGCCGGTCAGCAACAGCGCCGCCGCCAGAAATTTCAGTGATGAAAACAGGTTCGCCAAAACAGTCGCCCTTTGCCCTAAAATAATATTACCGAAAAATGATTACAATTCTGTTAGCCGGTTTTCGCAAGCCATATCCAGGGCTTAACACGCCCATCAAACAAAAACCCCGGTCTTCGCTACCGGGGTCCCTTTCTCGTCTCGCACTTCACAAGCCTGACTAATTCTCCCAACTTTGACCTCAGTTTTCAATGTTATTAGGTGTGACATTGCGTGACGAACCGCAGTTCGTCGCAGCAGATGAACGCCTTAGCCTGCCGAAAATAATTTGAAAACGCACGAACTGTTCAGGCGAACGTCACGCGCGTCACGGGGAAAAATCATGATCCCAAAATGACTCGCCAGATATCAATGGCTACAGTGCCGCTGAAAACCGCGGTCTTGCGTGCCTCGGCGGGTCGCGTAACGCGAAGGCCGCGACTGTTGCCAGTCGCGCCTTCAAATCAAGCGCTTAGCGATTGTCGTCCGCGTTACGCGGCTTCCTCGAGCACAAGTTCATGCTGTTTCAGGTCGACCGAAACCAGCTGCGACACGCCGCGCTCCGACATGGTGACGCCGTAGAGGCGGTCCATGCGGGCCATAGTCATGCGGTGGTGGGTGATGACGACGAAGCGGGTCGCGCATTCCTTCACCAGGTCTTCGAGCAGCGTGCAGTAGCGGTCGACGTTGCTTTCGTCGAGCGGGGCGTCAACCTCGTCCAGCACGCAGATCGGCGCGGGGTTGGTCAAGAACATCGCGAAAATCAGCGCGATCGAAGTCAGCGTCTGCTCGCCGCCCGAAAGCAGCGAGAGCACGGCGTTCTTTTTGCCGGGCGGCTGGGCGTAGATCTCGAGGCCCGATTCCAGCGGGTCTTCCGCCTCGATCAGCTTGAGGTATGCGTTGCCGCCGTTGAATAACCGCGTGAACAGTTTCTGGAAGTGGCCGTTGACGACATCGAAGGCGGAAAGCAGGCGCGTGCGCGCTTCCTTGTTGAGGGTGTTGATGCCTTCGCGCAGCTTTTCGATCGCGGCGACGAGGTCGTCGCGCTCGGTCGACATGCCGGTCATCTTGTCGGAGATTTCCTGCGATTCCACTTCGGCGCGCAGGTTGACCGGGCCCATATTGTCGCGCTCGCGCAGCAGGCGCTCGAGCTTGCCCTGCCACGACCCGATATCGCCGAGTTCCGCGACGACAAGTTCCAGCTTGGCGACCAGCTCTTCCGGCGTGCAGTTGAATTTTTCGAGGATCGTCGCCTCGATGCCGCTTTGGGTGTGCTGGGTGGTGTTGACGCTCGCCTGCGCCATCGCGCGCGCTTCCCGCGCGTCGGACAGCGCCGATTCAACCGCGCGCAGTTCGCGGCCGAGGTCGTTGGCATTGGTTTCGGACGAGATCAGGATATCGGCCGCTTCCTGGCGTTTTGCTTCGGCATCGGCGATATGGGTCAGCAGGTTCTGCTTTTCCGCCTCGATCTGCGCCGGACGCTCGGCCAGGCGGTCGAGCACTTCCTGCGCCTGCGCGATGCGCTCTTCCAGCTCGAGCAGCCGGAGCGCGACGCGTTCCGTGCGCGCGTTCCAGCCGGCCACGTCGTTCGTGATCTGCTGGATGCGGCGCGCGCGGTTTTCGCCTTCGCGGCGGATTTCAGAATGCGCGGCCTGCTGGTCGGCCAGTTTCTGGCGCTGTTCGGTCAGGTTCGTTTTCAGGCCTGCGATACGCTCGCGCGCCTCCGCCGTGTCGGGCAGGGCGGTTTGCGTCGCGTGCGCTTCGCCGAGCTGGACGGACAGCGTCTCGATTTCCTGCGCAGCGTTTTCAATCGAGCTTGCAAGGCCCGCGAGCTTCGCGGTCACTTCGGAAAGCTGGTTGGTCAGCACGGTGTGGCGGCGGCGGAGCGTGTTCAGCTGCTCTTCCGACTGGCGGGAATGCTGGCGGGCGGAACCGACCGCATCGGCGGCCGCGTTGCGCGCCTGTTTTGCCGCATCGTTGGCAGTGCGGGCGTCGTCGAGCTGCGTCGTGACGGTGACGAGTTCGGATTCGAGGTCCGCGAGGCGGTTTTTCTGCTGGAGGCGGATCGCCTCGGCGTTTTCGGCGTTCGGCGTGACGACCAGGCCGTCCCAGCGCCAGGCGCCGCCGTCGAGCGTGACGAGGCACTGGCCGGGCTGCAACTGCGCCATGAGGCCTTCGGCTTCCTCGGACGTCTGCACGATGCCGATCTGCGACAGGATGCGCGACAGCGCATGGGGCCCGCGCACCGACTGTGCGAGCGGCGTCGCGTTGCCGGGCAGGGAGGGCACGGTCGCGTAGTCGGGCAGTTCGCGCCAGAAGATGGGCGCGGAACCGTCGAGGGCGGCCTGCAGGTCGTCGCCGAGCGCGACCGCGAGCGCCTTTTCAAGGCCCGCATCGACGTTCAGCAGGTCGATCACCGGCTGGAAGCCTTCCTGCTGGTTGCGCAGGATGCGGCGAAGCGCGTCAGCTTCGGCGGTCAGCTGGGAGAACTGGCGCTGCACGGCTTGCAGCGCTTCGTTGCACTCTTGCGCGCGGATATCTGCCGCGGCGCGGTCGGTTTCGGCGGTATCAAGCGCGGCGGTCGCCGACTGGTAGGTCTGCTCGGCCGTGATGATCTGCAGCTGGATCTCGTCCATCTCCGCGCGGGCGGGCGTGGCGGCGATGAGGTCGGCATGCATCTTTTCCAGCGACTCTTTGCGCTGCTGAAGTTGCAGCAACCGGCGCTCGAGGTCATTGACCTGGCGCTCGACCGAATGGCGCTGCGCGTCCTGGCTTGCGACTTCTTCGGTCAGCACGGTCAACTCGGTCTCGATCTTCTCGACCGCGCCTTGCGTTTCTTCCTTCAGGATGCGGGCTTCTTCCTCGCGGCCCGACTGGTTCTGCGCTTCGGATTCCAGCGTGGCCTGCTCGGCGGCGAGGCGCTGGATCGTGTCGGCCGCTTCCTGCTGCTGCAAGTTTTCATGCGCGACATCGGCGCTGAATTGCGCGATCAGGCTTTCCGACTTGGTGCGCTCTTCCTGCACCTGGCGCTCTTCGCTTTCGAGCCCGCCATAGGCAAGCTTCAGGCGCTGCAGTGCGGCGGCGGCTTCCGCCTCGCTCTGGCGGAGCTGGGGCAGGGAGGCTGCGGCTTCGGTCTGTTTCGTCGTCAGTTCGGTCACGACGAGCATGCGCTCGCGCACCTGGTTTTCGGCCTCGTTGAATGCTTCGAGCGCGGCGGCGACGGCCGTCTGGCTTTCCTGGAATTTCAGGTACAGCAGCGAGCCTTCGGCCTGCTGGATATGGCCGGACAGGTTGCGGTAACGCGAGGCCTGACGCGCCTGTTTCTTGAGGCCTTCGAGCTGCACGTTCATCGCGCCCAGCACGTCTTCGACGCGGAGCAGGTTGGTTTCGGCGGCTTTCAGCTTCAGTTCAGCCTCGTGGCGGCGGGCGTGGAGGCCCGAA
>DASPMW010000178.1:0-8258 GCA_035626855.1 Patescibacteria group bacterium | reverse complement strand
CGTGAGCCGGGAAGAACTGGCGGAGCTGTGCCAGATGAACGCCAACGAGCGCACGATCGACGTCCAGATCACGCGCCTGCGCAAGAAGGTCGAGGAAGACCCGAAGCTGCCCCGGTTCATCCAGACCGTACGCGGCAAGGGTTATGTGCTGTGGTCTGACTGATGAACGGGCTCAAGCGCCTCAAGCAGAGATTATTGCCGCGCACGCTGTTCGCGCGCTCCCTCGTCATCCTCGCCGCGCCGATTTTCCTGCTGCAGGTGATTGTCGCTTTCATCTTCTTCGACCGCCACTGGGACGCGATGAGCGACAAGCTCGTCAATGCGCTCGCCGGGGAGATCGTAATGCTGACGGAGCGCATCACGGAGACGAAATCCGCGGTCACGCTCAACCGCATCCTGACGCAGTCGCGGCGCAGCCTCGACCTTGACGTCACGGTCAAGAATGACGCCGAAACCGTCAAGAAAACCGAGCTGTCGTTCCAGACCTTCAAATGGTTCAGTATCGCGCAGAAGCTGCATACACGCCTGCGCCGCACGCTCGGCCGACCCTTCATCATCCGTCCCTATGACCGCGACAAGGTGTTCGAGATCGTGGTCGCGATCGAGGGCGGCAAGGCGATCCATTTCCTTTGCCCCGACCGCCGCATTTATAGTCCGACGACCTATATTTTTGTGCTGTGGCTGATGGGCAGCGCGGCGCTGCTGTTCGGCATCTCGATGGTGTTTATGCGCAACCAGATCCGCCCCATCATGCGCCTCGCGGTTGCCGCAGAGAAATTCGGCAAGGGCCAGGACGTGCCCGATTTCAAGCCCGTCGGCGCACACGAGGTGCGGCAGGCAAGCCGCGCCTTTCTCGAGATGAAGGAGCGCCTCAAGCGCCAGATGGAACAGCGCACGGCGATGCTGTCCGGCGTGTCGCACGACCTGCGCACGCCGCTGACGCGCATGAAGCTCGAGCTTGCCATGTCGAAGGACCGCCAGGGCGCCGAAAACCTGCGCCAGGATATCGACGAGATGGAGAAGATGATCGAGGGCTACCTGACCTTCGCCAAGGGCGAGAATGACGAAGCGCCCGAAATGACCGACCTCCGCACGGTGCTGGAGCGCGTGATCGCAAAGGCCAAGCGCCAAGGGCATGTGGTGCAGGATACGCTGCCCGATACGCGGATGATGATCCGCCTGCGGCCGATCGCGATCGAGCGCGCGATCGCAAACGTCGTCACCAACGCCTGCAAATACGCGAAAAACGTCTGGATCAGCGCCTATGAGCAGTCGGAGGCGATCGAGATTTTCGTCGACGATGACGGGCCCGGCATCGCGAAAGAGCTGCGCGAGGAGGTGTTCCGGCCCTTCTTCCGCGTCGAGAAATCCCGCAACAAGAAGACCGGCGGCGTCGGCCTCGGCCTCTCGATCGCGCAGGACGTCGTGCACAGCCATGGCGGTGAGATATTCCTCGAAGACAGCAACAGGGGGGGATTGCGCGTGGTCATCCGCCTGCCGCTGTGAAGAACAGCCGCGGATTTTCGCTGATCGAGCTCGCCATCGTCCTGATGATATCCGGCCTGCTGCTCTCCGGCTTCCTTGCCTATTACACCGTCTATCTGCAGCAGCAGAAATATGACGTCACCCGCGCGCGCATCAAGGAAATCCGCACCGCGCTCACGATTTATGCCGCCAACCAGCACCGCCTGCCATGCCCCGAGGGCGCCGTGCTGCCGAAAAAATCCTCGAAGCGTCCAACCTCGCTCAAGCCCCTGAATGAGAAGGCGGCAGAGGAAGCGCAAGAAGATGTCTGCCGGCTCGATGCGCCAGTGCCGCTCGGCGTGCAGGTATTCGACGCCGATACGCAGGGCAGCGGTGAGAAAGAGCAGGTATGGATCGGAATCATCCCGATCCGCGCGCTGCGCCTGAATGCCGAGCAGGCCTTCGACGGCTGGGGCAACGCCTTTACCTTTGCCGTTTCGCGCAAGCTGACGCTGCCGGACGGCATGCACGACAACCCGACCCCGCACGGGATCATCTCGGTCGTCGACGAATTTGGCAAAAGCCTGCTCGACAAGCCCAATACAGGCCGGTGGGTGGTTGTTTCGCACGGCCCGAGCGGCAGTGGCGCATGGACCGGCAGCGGCGGACGCCGTCCCTGCGGGGAAAAATCGCTGGATGCCGAAAACTGCAACGACGACGGCCTGTTCGTCATCGCGCCGCTGTCACGCAAAGCGGGCGCCTGGTTCTATGACGATCTTGTGATCCATGACGATCTTGATGCCGGCGGTTCGATCCTGGACCGCCTCATCGTCTGCAACGGCAAGCGAAAATTCTATGCGCCCGGCGAAACAGGCGCGGATGACGACGGCTGCTTTGGCCCGGTCAACACCTGGCAGGGTGTCTGCCTGCAGTCCGAAGTGACGGGAGAAAACGGCGAGGTCCAGAAAAAGCCCGCCAGCTTCGCGCTGAAACCCGGCAGCGGCGCCGGCGCGGATTGCGGCTGCGATCCGGGATACACATTGACCAAAGCAGGCGTCTGGGACGACGGCGCGGTAAAGCTTTATGTCGATGGCGGGTCTAATGTTTCGTTCACTGATCCGGCTGGCAACAACATCCCCGTTGGCAACCCGCTGCCGGGCGGCGCGCTTCCGCTCGGCCAGCAGCCGAGCCCGACGCCAGTGAAACTCTATCCCCAGCGTACCTCGCTCTATACCTGCGTTCAGTGACGGGGGCGGATAAGGTCGAGCGCCTGTTCCAACGTGCCGGTGCGCTTGTCGATCGCGGCCATTGTTTTTGAAAGATCGGGCGTGTCGTCCGCGCGCCAGACATGGACGAGCGAGAGGAAGAGGGCAGCCGTCGCGGCAACAGCGAGGGGCGCGCATTTGTTGCCGGCCGGGGCTCCCGCCAGCAGCAGCATCCGCTCCATCGTGCGGTAGAAACTTTTTCCAAACCGCCTGACAAGCGCGGGGTTTTTCATGACGGCGGGCGCGACGGCGAGGTAAGCATCGCGGTGGCGCTGCGCCAGTTCGAACCGCGTCATGAGGATTTCCATGAGGTTGTCGCGCCAGTTGTCGCCGAGATGTCCTTGGACCACGCCGCGTGTTTCGGTCTCCAGCCCCCGCAGCGCGCTTTCCATGATCGCCCAGCTATCGGCAAATGCCGCCTGAACGGTTTTCAGCGGCAGCTTCGCGCCCTTCGCGACGTCGGCGAGAGAAACGGCGTCCCATCCGCGCTCGCCGGCCAGGGCAAGCGCCGCATCCACAATGGTTTTCGTCTGGTCTGTTTTGCGTTTTTGTGCCATGTTCCTACAGCATCATTTTAGAGGGTTCCATGACGGATAGCAATCTTGACCTGGTCGGTATCGGCAACGCCATCGTCGACGTCCTGTCGCGCACGAATGACAATTTCCTGCATGACAACCGCATCCATAAAGGCACCATGACGCTGATCGAGGCGGACCAGGCGGAAACGCTGTATGCGAAGCTCGGTCCCGGCATGGAAGTATCGGGCGGTTCGGCCGCCAATACGGTCGCGGCCTTCGCCAACATGGGCGGCACCGCCGGCTATATCGGCAAGGTGGCGCATGACCAGCTCGGCAATGTCTTCCGCCATGACATCAAGGCCTATGGCGTGCAATTCGATACGCCCGCGCTGCAGGACGGCCCGCCGACCGCCCGCTGCCTTATCCTCATCACGCCGGACGCGCAGCGCACGATGTGCACCTTCCTCGGCGCCTGCGTCTGGATCGCGCCGTCTGACCTTGACGAGAACATGATCAAATCGGCGCAGGTCACGTATCTCGAGGGGTACCTGTTCGACCGCGAGCGCGCGAAGCAGACCTTCCGCAAGGCCTCCGAGCTCGCGCGCGGCGCCGGCAAGAAAGTCGCGCTCACGCTCTCCGACCCGTTCTGCGTGAAGCGCCACCGCGACGAATTCCTCGACCTTGTCACGACCGGCACCGACATGCTGTTCTCGAACGAGGCCGAAATTTTCGAGCTGTTCCGCACTGAAAACTTCAACGAAGCCGTGTTGCAGGCGCGCGAATCCTGCCCGCTGACCATCATCACCCGCGGCGCGCATGGCTCCGTCATCGTCACGAAAACGGAAATGATCGAAGTCGCGGCCGAACCCCCGATGTGCATTGTTGACACAACCGGGGCAGGGGATATGTACGCGGCGGGGTTCCTCTACGGCCTCACGCGCGGCAAGCCGCTGGCCGAATGCGGCCGCATCGCCTCCATCGCGGCCTCCGAAGTCATCGCCCATATCGGTGCGCGGCCGCAGCGCGACCTGAAGGTGATGCTGCAGGAAAAGAAGGCGGTTTGATGTTCGCTCCTCGTCATGCCCGCCTCGCGCGGGCATCCAGTAGCGCGTCTGCGCGTCTTGTAAGGCAGCGTCATGCCACGGCTGGACAGCCTTCCGGACACCCGCGCAAGGCGGGGGTGACAGGCGTTTTCTTTTTCCTCGCTTGCTTATTTATTTCCCATTCGGCAATTGCCGAACCCACCCACGCCATCGCCATGAACGGCGCGCCGAAATATGCGTCCGATTTCAAAAATCTTTCCTACGTTAATCCGGATGCGCCGAAAGGCGGTGATCTGCAGCTGTCGCGCAGCGGCACGTTTAACAACCTCAACAACCACATCATCACTGGCAACAACGCGGCAGGCCTCGAATACCTGAACGACAAGCTGATGCAGCGCGTCTGGGACGAGCCGTTCACCATGTATGGTCTCGTCGCTGAAAGCATCGAGGTCGCGCCGGACCGGTCCTGGATATCCTTTCACCTTCGTGACGAGGCGAAATTTCACGACGGCCGCCCGATGACGGCGGAGGACGTCAAATACAGCTATGAAATGTATCGCGCCCATGGCGCGCCCGTGCGTCGTCGCGTCTACGGCCTCATTACCAAGGTCGAGATAAAAGGCCCGAGAGACATAAAATTCACCTTCGGCCCCGGCTATGACCGCGAATGCGTGATGATCCTCGCCATGATGCCGGTGCTGCCGAAACATTACTGGGACAAGGCCGACCTGACTAAAACCACGCTGACCCCGCCGCTCGGGAGCGGCCCGTATAAAATCCGCAGCGTCGATCCCGGCCGTAAACTCGTCTATGAGCGCGTCAAGGACTACTGGGCGAAAGACCTGCCGGTAAATCGCGGACAGTACAATTTCGACACGCTGACCTTCACTTATTTCCGCGACGACGATATCGCGCTGCAGGCCTTCGCTTCCGGGGTTTATAATTTCCGCCAGGAATTCGACCTCACGAAATGGCAGACCCGCTATGACTTCACGTCGCTCGAAAATGGCAGCGTCGTGAAAGAGGAAATCCCGCATCAGCGGCCCGAATGGCTGAAGGCGCTTGTGTTCAACACGCGCCGCGCGCTGTTTGCTGACCCCAAGGTCCGCGAAGCGCTTTCCTATATGTTCAACGCCGACTGGCTTAATAAGTCGCTCTATTTCGGCAAGATGAACAAAATATCAAGCGTCTTTCCGAATTCTGAACTGGCGGCGACCGGCAAGCCCGCGGGGGAGGAGCTGCGAATTCTTGAGCAATATAAATCCGATCTTCCGGCCAGCGTCTTTGACGAAGCATGGCAGCCGCCGGCCTATAACGGCCGCGACGCCAAGCGCAAGGCCATCGCGCTGCTGAAAGAGGCGGGGTGGATTTACAAGGACGGGCAGCTCGCCGACAAGGCGGGCAAGCCGTTCAGCTTCGAGATCCTGCTTGGCGATTATGCCGATGAAAAAATCGCGCTCGAATTCACCCGTGAGCTCAAAAAAATTGGCATCGATGCGCGCGTGCGCACGGTCGATAACGCGCAGTTCGTCGGGCGGCTCGACGACTACGATTTCGACATGGTCGCCTGGCGGTGGATCAATACGCTGTCACCGGGCAACGAGCAGGTGAACTACTGGGGCATCAAGTCAGGCGAGAGCAAGGGCGCGCGCAACTATGCCGGCATCAGCAACAAAGCGATCGACGGCCTTGCCGACAGCATTGGCCGGTCCGACACGCGCGAGACTCTGGTCGCCCGCGCCCGCGCCCTCGACCGCGCACTGATGGCAGGGCGCTACATGATTCCGCTGTTTTACCTTGGCCGCGACCTCGTCGCTCATACCGCGGATATCCGCCGTCCTTCCGTAACGCCGATTTATGGCATGGTTCTGGAAAGCTGGTGGCAGGAGGCGGGGGATAAATCCCCTTAATGCGCCGAGAGCTATTGTTTTCGTTAACGAAATCGCGCTATTTTATGAGACAGAGATTCACGATCGTGTGCCCAGGGGAGTTCTCGATGACATCCAAGTTCAATAAGTTTCTGGCGGTGGCTGGTGTTCTGGCGGTTTCCGCCTGCGCCTGGAACCCGCCGACCAAGCAGGCTTTCTGGCAGCGCGTCGACGACAATTCCGCGCTCTGGATGACCGGCCCGAAGGCGCAGCAGACGCTCGATGAAAACATCGCGACCTGCGTGCGCGAAGTGGACGAACTGGTCGAACTCGGCGCGCTGCGCGAGACGTTGCCGCCCGATACGCATAGCGAATACCACCGCGCGCTGAAGGCCTCCGGTGATCTCGATTACTACGACACCCCGACCCGCTATGGCGACCACCACGTGTCGCACAAGGACTATCACGATTTCGACAGCTGCATGCGCTCGAAAGGCTGGGAGCGCGTGAGCTTCGTGCGTTACCAGGTCGCCAAGCAGGCGAACCAGACCAATAACGACCTGCAGTCGATCCGCCAGTGGGGCGTTCCCGCCGAGGAAGGCGCGAAGCTGCAGCAGGAAAAGACCGACAAGATCAAGGGCACGTACAGCAACCTGAACAAGTAAGCGGCGCCTTTCGCAAACAGTCACGCGGCGGCCGGCAACGGCCGCCGCAGCTGTTTAGGAGGGCTGGCGGGCGAGATAGGCGAGCAGCAGGAACAGCAGCGCGAGGCCCTGGAACAGGACGCGGAAGCGCATCATCTTGTTGCTGCGGTCGCGGTTTTTCTCCCCCTCGCGGGTCATGGCGACCATGCCGAGGAGGAAAGAGCCAAGCACCGCGACCATGCAGATCAGGGCTGCGAAAAACAGCAGGTTTGCGCCGGACATGTCAGGTTTATCCTTGTTGTGGAAACGACCGTAATATAGGCTCGTCGCGGATTGATGGAAAGGCGAAATTCGATGCAGAAACTCAACGGACCCTATATCGCGCCCCAGTCGGGGACTGCCCGGCAGATGGTTATATTCCTGCATGGCTACGGCTCGAACGGCGACGACCTGATCGGCATCGGGCATGAGTGGAAGGCAGCGCTTCCGGATTGCGTCTTCATCTCGCCCAACGCGCCGGCGATCTGCGACCAGTATGCGCAAGGCTTCCAGTGGTTTCCGATCCGCGCGATCGATCCCGCCGCCATCGAGCGGGAGGAGCATGCCAAAAACGTCCTGCCCGTCCTGAACGCCTTTATCGACCAGGAATTGCAGAAATGGGGCGTGGACGAGGCGCATCTTGCCGTCGCCGGGTTTTCGCAGGGCGCAATGATGGCAATGTACGCGATGCCGCGCCGCAAAAACCCCTGCGCAGCCGTCGTTGGCTATTCCGGCATGATCATCGACGCTGCCAGCCTCAAGGCGGCGGACAACGTCAAAGTGCCGGTTCTCGCGGTGCATGGCGACATGGACGATGTCGTCGTTCCGCAGAATCTCGAGAAGATCGAGGCGGGATTTACGGCCGCCGGCTACGATATCGAAACTGTCATGCGCCCCGGCCTTGCCCACGGCATCGACCAGTTCGGGATGATACGCGGCTTGGAGTTCATCCGCGAAAACTTTGAAAAGGCTGGCAATTCCCAAAAAAAGCAGCTTAAAGCATAACTTTAAGACCCTTGAAATCCTTTACGAATCTCTGGCACCAAACGGCGTGAAGCGGCGTTTGTGGTATAATGAGACATGGATTGAGATTCGTTTAACAACGCTCATCCGGGTGACAGTAACGGATAGCGTCTGGATACCAAGAAAGGGTCCGCAAGGTGCAAAGTCACCTCGACAGCTGTCCGACTTTAGTCTTGAACGCCGACTATCGTCCCTTGAGTTATTTCCCTCTTTCTCTCTGGTCATGGCAGGAAGCCATCAAGGCTGTGTTCCTCGACCGCGTCAGCATCGTGCAGGAATACGATGCGGTCATCCGCTCCCCCAGCTTCCAGATGAAAGTGCCAAGCGTCATCGCGCTGAAGGAATATGTCCAGCCGAAAGCGCGGCCAGCCTTCACCCGCTTCAACGTCTTCCT
>DASPMW010000177.1:0-5741 GCA_035626855.1 Patescibacteria group bacterium | reverse complement strand
GCCGGAAACCGCGGCTCCCGTCGCCGCCCCTGCAGCGCCGGCTGCGCCGCCGGTCAACATGGCGATCTTCGAGCAGCAGAAGCTATTCTCGACCGATGTGCTGGGCGGGCTGAAGGCGAGCCTCGGCAAGGACCAGATGGATGAAATGATGCTCGGTCTCTACGAGAAGACGGAGGAGATCATCGGTACGGCCGAAAAGGCGATCGAGGCGAAGGACCTGAAGGCGCTGCAGGGGGCAGGCCATGACATCAAGGGCATGACCTCCAACTTCGGCCTCACCGCGATCAGCGATCTCGGCGCGCGGCTCGAGCGCCAGGCGAAGGAAAACTTCTCGATCGATATCCTCGCCGAAATCGTGCGCAAGATGCGGCCCACCTACTACGACACGCGCTCCATCGTGGAAAAATGGATGAAAATCTGAAGATGATCACCGTCGCGCAAATGCGCGCGGCGCGCGGGCTGCTCGACTGGAGCCAGGCGGAACTCGCAAAACAGGCCGGGCTTTCAACGACAGCGATGAACAATATCGACCGGGGTGCGGCCGCCGCGCGCGCCTCCACGCTCGAGAAAATCCGCCGCGTGTTCGAGGCGCATGGCGTGGAATTCACCGATGGCAGCGGCGTGCGGCTGAAGGGCGAAGTTTTCCGGGTCACCACCTTCGAGGGGCCGGAGGGTTTCGCGGCCTATCTGCGCGACGTGCTGGAGACGCAAATCGCGACCCGCAGCGAAAGCCTGCACCAGAGCTATGACGAGCCGAACTTCACCGCCCGCCACCGCAAATTGCTGTTCGGATTTTACACCGCCTTCACGCAGCACAAACTGCGGGAGCGCGTGCTGCTGCGCGAGGGCGCGCTCGCCCGCTATGCGCCGCCTACCACCTCCGACTACCGCTGGTTCCCGAAGGAGATCGCGGGCCAGGTCGGCTATTCGGTCTATGGCGACAAATACTGCATCTTCCTGAAGAAGCGCATCCTCTGCATCGAGAACCATGACCTCGCGGAGGCCTATCGCCGCCAGTTCGAGCTGCAATGGAAACAGGCGAAGAAGATGCCCGCCGTCGAATCCCTGTTCGAGAAAGAGCAGCGCGCGCTTCGCAAATAGAAAAACCCGCCGGCTTTCGCGCGGCGGGTTTTGTCTTCAGTCGAATATCGCTTAAGCGACGATTTCGGTTTCCGCGAAGAAGAAGTTGATCTCGCGTTTCGCGTTGTCGAGGCTGTCGGAGCCGTGGACCGAGTTCGCCTCGATCGATTCCGCGAATTCCTTGCGGATCGTGCCTTCATCGGCATTGGCGGGGTTGGTCGCGCCCATGATCTTGCGGTTGGTGGCGACGGCGTCGGGGCCTTCAAGCACCTGGACGACGACGGGGCCCGAGACCATGAATTTCACGAGGTCGCCGAAGAAGGGGCGTTCCTTGTGGACCTCATAGAATTTCTCGGCCTGCGCTTGCGTCAGCTGCAGGCGTTTCTGGCCGACGATTTTCAGACCGCCGTCCTCGAATTTCGCGTTAATCTTGCCGGTCAGGTTGCGGCGGGTTGCATCAGGCTTGATGATCGAAAGTGTGCGTTCTTTGGCGGCGCCCATTGTTTTTTCCCTCTGGATTGTAAAAGCGTTTGTACCGGCGTTTTCTATATCGGTTTTTGAACGGAAAAGCAATTGCGCGTAAGCCCTTGAAATAACTCAGTCATCCTGAGCGCAGCGAAGGATCTCCCTCCTCTGAAGCAAGAAAGAGAGATCCTTCGCTGCGCTCAGGGTGACAGTGTCAGGAAGCCAGCGCCGCCTCGATCGCGCCGACGGCGTCATTGGCAAGCTTGCCTTCCGGCCCGCCGGCCTGCGCCATGTCGGGGCGGCCGCCGCCGCCTTTGCCGCCGAGCTTTTCCGCGCCGATCTTGACGAGCTTTACGGCATCGATCTTCGCGGTCAGGTCCTTGGTCACCGCGACGACGAGGGAGGCCTTGCCGTCATCGGCGACGGAGACGAGCGCGACAACGCCGGAGCCGAGTTTCTGCGTCAGCTCGTCCGCGAGCGGCTTCAGCTCGTTCGCGGGCACGCCTTCGAGCACGCGGGAGGTGAAGTTGATGCCGTTCACCGATTTCGCGTCGGGCGCGGAGGATCCGCCGCCGCCGCTGGCCAGCTTGCGGCGCAGGTCGGTGACTTCTTTTTCCAAACGTTTTTTCTCATTCGCGAGCGCTTCGACGCGCGCGACGACATCGGCCGGCGACGTCTTGAGCAGGCCCGCGACCTGATAGAGGCGGTTTTCCTGCTCGCTCAAATATTTCAGCGCGCCCTCGCCCGTCACGCCCTCCACGCGGCGCACGCCCGAGGCGAGCGCGCTTTCGCCGACGATCTTGAACAACCCGATATCGCCCGTCCGCTTCACATGCGTGCCGCCGCACAACTCCATCGAATAGGTGCGTTTCGGATCGTCGATATCCGGCCCGCCCATGGCGAGCACGCGCACTTCGTCATCGTATTTTTCGCCGAACATCGCCATCGCGCCGAGCGCGCGGGCGTCGTCGACGGGCAGGAGGCGCGTCGTGACGTCGGAATTCATGCGGATGCGCTCGTTCACTTCCTGCTCGACTTTCGCGATCTGCTCTTCGGTGAGCGCGGTCGGCTGGCTGATGTCAAAACGAAGGCGGCTGTCATCGACCATCGAGCCCTTCTGCGAGACATGCTTGCCGATATTCCGGCGCAGCGCGGCATGCAGCAGGTGGGTCGCCGAATGGTTGGCGCGGATCGCGTTGCGGCGGCGCGCATCGATGGTGAGCTCGACCGCATCGCCTGTTTTGACGCTGCCCTTCACGACCTTGCCGTGATGCACGAATACGCCGCCCGCTTTTTTCTGCGCGTCAGTCACTTCGACTTCCGCGCCTTTGGCGGTCACGATGCGGCCGCGATCGCCGACCTGCCCGCCGCTTTCGCCATAGAAAGGCGTCTGGTTGACGACGATGGAAACCTCGCCGCCTGCATCGACGCTCTGCACCGACCGGCCCTTGCCGTCGACAAGCGCGACGATTTGCGCCTCCGCCTTTTCGAGGTCATAGCCGAGGAATTCGGTGCCGCCGTGCTTTTCCTTGATCTCGAACCAGACCTTGTCATCCGCCGCCTCGCCCGAGCCCTGCCAGGATTTGCGCGCGGCTTCCTTCTGCTTGTCCATCGCGGCGGTGAAGCCGGCAGTATCGACTTCACGGCTCTGGTCGCGTTTCAGCACGTCCTGCGTCAGGTCGAGCGGGAAGCCATAGGTGTCGTAAAGCTTGAACGCCACATCGCCCGGCAGCTTGTCGCCCACGCCGAGCTTCGATGTTTCCTTGTTGAGGAGGTCGAGGCCGTTGGCGAGGGTCTTCTTAAATCGCGTTTCTTCGAGCTTCAGCGTTTCGTGGATCAGCGCCTCGGCCTCTTTCAGCTCGGGGTAGGCGTCGCCCATTTTCGCGATCAGCGTCGGCAGCAGCTTGTACATCAAGGGGTCTTCCGCGCCCAGGATATGCGCATAGCGCATGCCGCGGCGCATGATGCGGCGGAGCACGTAGCCGCGCCCTTCGTTCGAGGGCAGCACGCCGTCGGCGATCAGGAAGCTCGACGCGCGCATATGGTCCGCAATCACGCGGTGCGCGGCCTTGTTCTCGCCATCCGGGTCGCTATTGGTCATCTGCGCGACGGTTTCGATGATCGAGCGCAAGAGGTCGATCGAAAACACATCATGCTTGCCCTGCAGCACCGTCGCCATGCGCTCGAGCCCCATGCCCGTATCGATCGACGGCTTGGGCAGCTTGGTGCGCGTGCCGTCGGGCAGCGATTCAAACTGCATGAAAACGTTGTTCCAGATTTCGACGAAACGGTCGCCGTCCTGGTCCGGCGAGCCCGGCGGGCCGCCCGCAACCTTGTCGCCATGGTCGAAGAAGATTTCCGAGCAGGGGCCGCAGGGGCCGGTGTCGCCCATCATCCAGAAATTGTCCATGGTCGGGATGCGGATGATCTTGTCGTCGCCGAAGCCCGTGACCTTCTTCCAGATCGCGGCAGCTTCGTCATCATCGTGATAGACCGTCACACACAGGCGTTTCGGGTCGAGCGCGAAATCCTTGGTCAGCAGGTTCCAGGCAAAAGGGATCGCGTCCTGCTTGAAATAATCGCCGAAGGAGAAGTTGCCGAGCATCTCGAAAAACGTCAGGTGGCGCGCCGTGTAACCGACGTTTTCAAGGTCGTTATGCTTGCCGCCCGCGCGCACGCATTTCTGCGCGGTAGTTGCGCGGGTATAGGGGCGTTTTTCCTGTCCGGTGAAAACGTTCTTGAACTGCACCATGCCCGAATTCGCGAACATCAGCGTCGGGTCGTTCTGCGGCACGAGCGGCGATGAGCGCACAATCTCGTGCCCCTGCTTCTTGAAGAATTCAAGGAAGGTCTTGCGAATCTCGGCGACGCTCGTCATGGTGCCCTCTGGTGCTAAAGCCGTTCAAATCAAACAGATAGTTATACAATGACAGTTCTCAAAAATACAATTATCTCTGAAAACGCCAATGTTTCCGCGGATTTAATCGCGCTCGCCCACCGGCTGGCCGATGCGAGCGGCGAAATCATCCGCAAATATTTCCGCACCGGTTTTCATATCGAAGGCAAGCAAGACCAGAGCCCGGTGACGATCGCCGACCGCGAGGCGGAGCAGGCAATCCGCGCGATTCTGGCAGCCGAGCGGCCGGATGACGGCATCCACGGCGAGGAATTCGGCTCCGCCGAAGGCACCAGCGGATACCTGTGGGTGCTCGACCCCGTCGACGGCACCAAGGCCTTCGCGACCGGCCGCCCGCTGTTCGGCACGCTGATCGGGCTCGTGAAGGATGGCGAGGCTGTGCTGGGCGTGATCGACCAGCCGATTTCGAACGAGCGCTGGAGCGGCGCGAAGGGGCATCCGACGCTCTTTAACGGCAAACCCTGCACGGCGCGCAAATGCCCGGAGATTTCCAACGCGAATGTCGCGACCACTGGCCCCGATATGTTCGCGCTTGATGAATACCTGAAGCTCTACACATACCTGAAGGAAGAAACCTCTTTCACGATCTACGGCGGGGATTGCTATTCGTATGGCACGCTGGCGAGCGGCTGGCTCGACGGCGTGGTGGAAGGCCATATGAAGCTCCACGATTACGCGGCGCTGATACCGGTCGTCGAAGGCGCGGGCGGCATCATCACCGACTGGCAGGGAAAGCCCCTGCCCCTCGCGCCCACATTCGATGCTTTCAAGGTGCTGGCGACGGGCGACAGGCCGCTGCATGAACAGCTGCTTCGCGTTCTGGGGAAGTAGCCATGCGTTTATCCGCGATCCTGCTTGTTCTGGGCGTGCTCCTCGTCGGCGGTCTCGCGCTCGATACCTGGCACCGCCACACGGCGACGCCGCGCATAGGCGCGGTTTGCCGCGGCGTGACAAGCGACGATGCCGAGGCGGCGCGGCTGCGCGATGCGGCGGCAAGGGGCGAGGCCGCGGCGCAATACGAGGTCGGAAGGTTCCACCTGTTCGGGCGCGATGCCGCCCCGGATGTGGAGCATGCCTCGATCTACCTCAACTATGCGGCGGAGAAAGGCAACATGGATGCGCAGTTCGAGTTGGGCCGTCTGTATGATTACGAAGCGTTCCGGAAAGACGAGCCGCGCGCCCGCAAATTTTATCGTGCCGCTATGCTCCAGGGCCATAAATCCGCGGCCAGCAGCTATGTCGGCCTGCTTCATCGCTCCGAAGATATGGATGAAACGGC
>DASPMW010000176.1:0-5510 GCA_035626855.1 Patescibacteria group bacterium | reverse complement strand
CCTGCGTCATGCCGTGGAGATCGAGCTTGCCGTCGAAGCTTTCCGGCCCCTTGCGGAGTTTCTGCTCCTCCCCGCGATCAAAGGGTTTCGGCGCAGCCGGCTGTGGCGCCGCCATGTTCCGCAGCGGGCGGGGCAGGGGCGGCAGCACGTCGGGGGTTTTCACCGGCAGCTTTTTCGCCGCATTTTTTTCGCCGGTGGACATCGACCTGGCTGGCCTGGCTGCCGGCTTGGCGGCGGGGGACTTTTTACGGATCGGGCGCACGGTTTCGGCGACGCGTTTCCACAGCGCCGCGTCCTCCTCTCCCTCCTGATCGCGCTTTTTCACGCCAAAATCCCGTCTTTTCCGCAGGTTATTCTTCTTTAAGCCGTTTCATGTTATATTATATCCCAGTGTTTGCGTGAAGGTAGAGCGGCATGAAAAACCTCGTGATTCTGGCACTCAGTTTCTTTCTTACCCTGGCCGCGCCCGCGCTGGCCCAGACAGCCGAGGATGACAGCGACCTGTCAAGCCCGCCGGTCGGCCGCCCCGGCTTCCCCGAATTCGCAAGCGACGTCGATATCGCGACGCTTTATTTCAAGCTGACCGGACAGGCCCCCGATTTCGAGCGCTGGGCGCGCTTCGATCCGCAATGCCGCGAGCGCATGACGGAAACCGCGCGGGTGCAGTGCCTTGACGACAAGCAGGCGGAGCTGCGCCAGAAATACCAGCTGCAGACGACGAGCGAGGCGATCGCCGTGCCCTTCGTGCCCGCCATCTTCTCCGCCTACAGCAAGGAAAACGGCGGCTATGTGGTGAAAAACTTCACCGAAGACACCTACATGCCCTTCACCTATGCCGGCCGCAACTACGCGATCATTCCGCAAGGCCTCATGGACCGCCAGTTCCTGCCGATCTCGGGCCTGCAGCAAAAGGATGTCGAGAACGCGCTGCGCGGCGCACAGCGCAAGGCTGTCGTGCTGCTTTACATTCAGCCCTCCTATGCCGACAAGACGGGCATGGTCGAGCTGGACGGCAAGCAATACTCGCTCATTTCCGGCAAGGTCGTGAATATCGGCGTCTACAACTGCCGCAAGAACAAGCCCTGCACGCTGCTCTGGGAAGAAGGCACGACCGGCGCGCGCGAGGCGGAGCGCAACGACCTGCTCAACCTGAAGCAATAGAAAGCGCCTGAACCATGTTCTCCCGCATCAACGCCATGCTCGGCCCGAACAGCCAGGGCGACCGCCGGGAAGCGGTGACGCCGGAGGGCCGGGGCCGCCGGCAGGACAGCCGCAGCCCGGCAGGCGATGCCGAAGCCGATGATCTTGTGCTGCTGTCGACCGGCGCGGTGCGCGCGATGGTGCAGGAGGAAAAATCCCTTGCCGCGGTCGCACCCGAGCTGCTGCGGCTGCTCGCGGTTATCGAGCAGCACGGCTTGCAGAACCTGCCGGTGCGCGCCGGCCAGCCGGTGGCGGACGCCATCCGCGAGGCGGCATCCTTCTTTGCCTCGGTCCGATAGGGCGCTTCGCCGAGGCCCTCGCTCTGACGTCGGTCTCTACGGCATCAAAGTTGTTTTCCTGTAAGGAATTCCCGGATTCGGCGGGTTTGTAGGGGATTTGCGGCCGCTAGCTTTGGCTATTGGCAACCGAGATTTTTTCAAAGTGCAGGTACTAGACCTGCATCAGCATGTTCCCGGTTGACGGTGCGCGGCAATAGCCTACCATCTCAGTCAACTTGATTTAGCAAGGAGGCCACGTTGGGGCAATTTTCTTCGACGCGTTTGCGCGGCATAGCGTGTGTGCTGATTGCGATTATTACTCTGACTGGTTCCCCTCCCTCCTTTTCGACACAGTCTGACCCCCTTTTTGACCCATCCTATTTGAACGGGGTTGACACGATCCATGTCGAGTCCGGCTATGATGGACCCGTTCTACCTCGGATACCCTTAACAACTCATCCAAGCGGTCAGAATGTCTTCGTACGTTCCGTACGGAACATCTTCGCCTCGCGACCTGAAGTAAATATCATTACAACTCTCTCTGCGCAGGATGCAAAGCGCAATTCCGTTCTGATGCTTTCATTTTCCGTTTCTACGCGTGTGGACGAGATTGAGGGCAAGCCTGTATCCGTTGGCGCTTTATCCCTTGAATTGTGGAGACGTTCTGAAGAATTGCCAGGCCCTACCAAGCCCATCTCGGTCGCTAGTTATCCGTTTGTGATAACGGACAACGCCGATCAAATGGAAAGAACGCTTGAAGCTGGAATTCACCTTCTTGCAGATCATCTGCCGAGTTACTACGCCTGCGGCAACCACATTGGGAGTGACCCGTGTTCCTACAGCAGCCTCGCCCTCCCCTATGGTCGACAAAAAACCAGCAAAAAAGGACCTCCTAATTCTCAACAATTTAAACGATGAACTGCAAACATGATCACTTGGTCATGAAATTTCGCTGCTTGCTATGACAACTGGGAATCAAAATCCCGCGAGAAGGGGTTGAGAATTCAGGCGGGACAATGGATACTTGACGCCATGGAAAAGAAACGCCCCCTGTTATCCATCCGTCCGCATTTCGACCCGGGCCTTGCCATGGTCCAGTCGCTGATGTTCACGGCCGTCGGCTTTGTGGTGGTGACGATCGTGGCAGGCATGCTGACCGCATTGCTCATGTCCATCGTAGGGCTTGGCAAATATGTCGGCATGAGCGTGTTCGGCTTTTACATGGTCGTCAGCATCGCCGGCATTCCGCCGCTTTTCTACGAGCTGAAAAAGCGCGCCTTCCAGCGCACGCTGTACAATTTTTACGAAGACTACGTCGATTTCCAGCATTTCCAGTGGTACCTGAACCGCCGCCGCGGCCGCGTCTGGTACCGCGACCTCGCCGATATCACGCAGCACGCAACCGCGCTGCAGGAACACCAGCGTCTGACGACGATCTATCTGTATGTTCCCAATATGTCGGGGTATAACCAGCGCGGCTTTTCGGGACTGAAGCTGGAAGACCTGCAGCAGTCGAAGGGCTACCTCACCAAGCTCATGGACGTGCTGGAAATGCGCAACACCGGCGTATTGCCGCTCTGGGCGCGCCGCGACGGCGCAACCGATCCGGCACCCCGCCCGATGTTCGATGACGTAACGCCGCCCCCGGGCGGCTTCGCGCTGCCGCCCGAAGCCTACGGCGCGGCGCCGGCGGAACCCGCGGCCGCGACTGCCGATCCCGCGCTGCCGCAGAAGTAATTTCCCTCAGGAAAGATTTAGCCTGTAGCCGCGGCCTTCGGTCACGAGCAGCTGCGGCGCATCGGCCGTTTCCTCGATCTTCTGGCGCAGGCGGTAGATATGCGTCTCGAGCGTATGGGTATCGACGCCCCCCTGATAACGCCAGACATCGCGCAGCAGGTCCTCCCGCTGCACGGCGGCAGGGGCAAGCCGCGCGAGGTGGAGGAGGATATCGACTTCCTTATCGGTCAGCATGACGTCGTCGCGGCCTGCGCGGGCCAGCGTTTTTTCCTGCGTGTTGAATTCATAGGGGCCGAGCGCGAAGGGCTGCAGGAAGAGCGCCGGTTCCTCGATCATCTGCCGCGCCTGGCGCAGGATCGCGCCGAGGCGCTGGGGGCGGTCGGTGCGCAAGGGGAGGAGCGGCACGGCAGCGCGGGGCAACGCGTCGCCCGCGCCCGCGGCGATGACCAGCAGCGCTTCCCCTGCGTCTTCGGTAATCGCCTCGCCGAGCTGCTGCGCGAGCGCCGCCGCGATCGGCGCGGGCAGGTTCAAGAGCATGATTTTGCCGGAAATTTCCATGGCGACCATGCTACCCGAAAACGGTTTTTTAAGACAGACTCAGGTAGAGTAGCAAAGGAAAGCGGGGTCCGATGGCGGTACAAGAGGCTGAAATCATTAAAAACTATGACGTCCTGTTCGCCGTTCGCACCGGCCTGACCATCCTTGTGCCCAAGACCAAGGTGCTGGATTGCGGCGTCGAAATTCCGGTCCAGTTCCGCATCTCGCCCGATAACCCGCGCGATGTGGTGATTACCGCCGCCGGCAATTCCGCCGTGCTGAAGGACCTGCGCAAGGACTACCTCGACGAAGCAGTCGAGCGCGGCGTGTTCATGGTCTATGAGATGAAAGACGACGAAGTCGTCCGCTGCACGCCCTGCAATTTCGCGCGGAAATAACTGCCTCTCGCGCGCCGGCGGATCTTAATCGCTGTCGCCGCCGAAACCGTCGCTGTCCCCGCCGCCGTCGAAGCCGCCGCCGCTCGATTCAAAGCCGCCAGCCGCGCTGTCCCCGCCGCCATTTTCGGTGCCGAAGCCGCCATCGGTAATCGCGCCTTCGCCATCGCCGCCGCCGTAGTCACCTTCGCCGCCCTCCGACACTTCTTCCTCGCCGGGATAGGGCTGGCCGGGATGCGCCGTTTTCCAGGCGCGCTGCTTTTGCTGCAGCAGCAGGCGCTCGCTGTTTTTCTTCATCTTGGCGACCATTTCGTCGCGCCGCTTGCGCGTCTCGGCCGCGACCTTGTCGCGCTTGTTCGCGGGTGTTGCCTTCTCGTTCGCGACATAGCCGTAAATATCCTTCGGCCCTTCGCCGCCGGCATACATGCTGTCGAAGCCGCCGCCCTGTTCGCCGAATTCGCCGCCGACGCCCTGGTCGCCGGCGCCGGCCTCTTCGGCATCCGCGGCCGCGGCGCTCGTCTGCGCCTGGGCAGGCGCCGGCATCGCAAGCAGCGCCATCACGGGCAGCAACAGCAGGTAGTTTTTCATTCGTCAGTCCCCTCGTCTGAGTTTATCGAGCGCTTCCATCGCCTCGTGCAGGCGGTCGAGCGACTTGCCGTAGGTTTCGGCGCGCTCCTTCACATAGGCATCCGACGCGCCCATCTTGATATAGAGCGCGGAGGGTGTGGAATTGAGCGTGCGCAACCCGTCCGCCATCACCGACAGGCGGTCATAAGCCGCGCGCGCGGCCTTCTGGCGGTCTTCGCCATGGCGCTCCTCGACGATCTTCATGACGGAATCGATGGTCGACTTCGTCGCGAATTCGGGCGGCAGCATGCCGTCGATGCGCGGAGACTTCAGGGAGTTCAAAAGCTTGCTGGTGCCGGGCGGGAAGCCGATGCGTTTTTCCGTCTCGGGGTTCAGGCGGTTGATGTCCATGCCCTTCGCGCTCAGCACGGCGAGGAGCTTGAGCTGCTCGACGGTCAGCGGGAATTCGCCGTTATAGCCGGGCTTGTAGCTCATCTTCGGCGCATCGCCGAAGGAGATCTTGTTGGTCGAGATATCGCGCTTCGGGCCGAACGGGTTGCGCTGCACCTGCTTTTTCTGCTCGGCCTCGGGGTTTTCGCGGGCGAGGCGCTCTTTTTCGTTCACATCGACATCGGCGCCGGGACCGGCATCCGCGGCATTGCCGGGGATCAGGCCCTCATAGCCCTTGGGCGTTTCGCCTGCTGGCGCGCGGGGATCGGTGCGCGCCGCGTCGTTGTCGCCCGTCGGGGGGGCAAGGATGCCGCCATAGCTTTCATCGCTCTGCGATCCCTCGCTC
>DASPMW010000175.1:0-29171 GCA_035626855.1 Patescibacteria group bacterium | reverse complement strand
ATAACGAACATACGGCAGAAAGGCTGGCAGCGCTTGAACAACGCATTACATCCCTGGCGGAGGGAATCAACCGCATCGAGCTTTATATGCGGGAGCGGGGCTGACATGAACATCCCCTTTTTCCTGCCGCGCGGCATCCGCAACAACAACCCCGGCAATATCCGCCTCTCCCCCGCCAAATGGCGCGGGCAGAAGGCGGAGCAGCATGACACGGCCTTCGTCGAGTTCGAATCTCCGCTGATGGGGCTGCGCGCGCTGATGATCCTGTTGCTGACCTATCACCGCAAACACGGGCTGGATACGGTCGAGAGCATCATCAACCGCTACGCGCCGCCGCATGAAAATGCGACGGATCACTATACCCACAGCGTGGCCAAGGCACTCGGAGTCCGGCGCCGGGAAAAGATCGAACTCGGCGATGAAAACACGCTGGCCGGGCTTGCCCGCGCGATCGTCCGCCATGAAAACGGCGCGGGCGCGGGCGAGTGGTACCCCGCCGAGACTTACCAGCAGGCCGCACGGCTTGCGCTTCATAAGGAGTAAATCACATGAAAAAAATCATCACCTTCATCACCGACCGCGCGAGGGAGCGCTCGACCTGGCTCGGCCTTATTTCCTGCGCGACCGCGCTTGGCCTTGCGCTGTCGCCCGACCAGCAGGAAGCGATCGTCGCGGCAGGCATGGCGGCGGCAGGCATTCTGGCCGCGTTTACCAAGGATAAAACCCCATGACCGCGCTGTGGCTGGTGCTGCTGGGTTCAGGCGCGCTGGGGCTTGCCTGTTATATCGCCTATCACGCGGGGCGATCCGACCAGAAAGTGAAGGAGCTGGAAGTTGAAAAAACAAACACCGGGAGGGCGGCTGGCATTCGGGATCGCCTGCGCCGCGATGCTGCTTATGCCGCCCGGGTGCGCGCCCGCTTCACGCGGTGATTTCTGCGACATCTATCAGCCGGTCTATACCGCGCATGCAGATACCGCGGCTACCAAGGACCAAACCGACGTGAACAACGCCGCTTGGCTGGAGCTTTGCGCCGGTCCTTAGGCGGCGAAGCGCGCGTGGTGCTCCATCACCTTCAGCAGAACGGATTCAAGCTGGCGGTGATTGCCGCGCGATGCAAAGTCGCGGGCCGTCTTGCCCTGCTTGTCTTCGGCAAGCGTGTTGATGCCGGCCGCGATCAGCATGCCCGTCATCTTCATGTCGCCGCGCAGCGCAGTCACATGCAACAGCGTCTGGCCGTTCAGCGCGTCGCTGACATTCACGTTGGCGCCTTTTTCGAGCAGGTACCTTGCGACATCGTGATGACCTTTGACGACCGCGAACCAGAGCGCGGTATAGCCGAAGGGATGCACTGGCGCGTCCTTGATCGCGCCGGAGGAGACCAGGAACTGCACCATGTCGAGCTTGCCGCAGAATGCGGCCTCGTGCAGCGGGCGGCGGCCTTCATCGTCGGGGGCGTCGATTTCGCCGCCCTTTTCCATGACGACCTCGGCCGACAGCACATCGCCTTCGCGGGCGAGTTCGTGCATGAAGCTCTTGCCAATCAGCGGCAAGGTCGATTCAGCCGTATCGCGCGCCAGGTTCGCCGTGAAGTTTGTGGTGCCAAGATTGAAGTTATACGCGAGCAAGTCGGTATGCAGGGACGGAGCAGTCATAAGTGTACTCACTTTCGTTAGCCATGAACAAAGTGGTGGCACTAGATCTTGTGGATAAGTCCACTATAGCGTACTAGATGCAGGGAAAACGAAAAAACTTCTGCAGAAGTTCCGGAACAGAATCACGGTTTCTAGGCGTTAGCGCGCGCCCGAAAAATTTGTGAATCATTTCCATGCACTTCGCCCGCGACCTTCATTTAAAATCACATCTGCATTCCCCGCGCTTTTTTTTCGCGCGCATTTTCCAGAGCGTAAAAATATTTGAGCGCGTCAACTAAAAACCGATGCGGCTTTACAAAAGCCCTTGTCTTGCTAGGCTTGCCTTCACGGTGAACGACAGCAGGTGATGATGATGGCGGATGCAATCCCCTCCCCCTACGTTGATGCCAGGACCGGCGAAATCCGCCGCTTCCAGACCCTTCCCGAAAAAATCACCGGCGAATACCTGCCGGAAGCGGGGCATATCGGCATTCTCGGCGTCAAGCTCGCGATGCTCGCGCCCTTTGTCGGCGGGCTGGTGATCGCGGCTCCCGCGGCGCTCGGGTTCTGGGCGCTGTCGCGTCTTGTCGTTACCAAGGCCGTCGACCTCATGCATGAGAAGCTGCTGCTGAAACACAAGCAGGGCGACTTCATCGAGTTCGACTTCAACGATCCGAAGGACCGCGCCGCCTTTAACATGCGCTTTGGCCGGGAGCATCCCACTTTCATCGACGAGTACCTGCATCTTGCGAAGGCAGCGAAGCTGGAACAGGTGCCGAAAGTTTTCGTGATCGACCAGTTCTTCAAGAAGGAAGGACGGGCGACTCTGGGCGGGCTTGTTTCCGACTACATGGCGGGCACCACGACGCGCCCCTCCGGCAAAGATCCCGTCATCATGCTCGGCAAGGGCGCGCTGAAGGACCTCGATGCGGGGGAGCTGCGCGCTGTTGTCGCGCATGAGATGACGCATGTCGCGCTCGGGCATCCGAAGAACGGCGTGAAGTGGATGGCGCGCATGCCGCTCAACACCATCATCAACACGAGCCTTATCATCGCGGCCATCGCCGGACCGCTGCCGCTGCTGCCGGTGCTTGGCGTCGTTGCCGCCAGCAACGTCGTCGGGCGCGCGCTGAAATCGATCAAGTCGCGTCATCAGGAAGAGATGTGCGACCGCGGCGCGGCACTGATGACCGGCGGCTGTGACGACCTGACAAGCGCGCTCGCGAAAATCCGCGACGCGATGGTCAAGATGAAGCGAATCGAAACCGAATACCAGTACCGCAGCCAGGGGCTGGAACCGCCCGCGCCGCAGCAGCCGTCGCGGTGGAACCGGTTCGTCAATGCCTCCCACCCGTCGAACGAGCGGCGCGATTCGCTCCTGAAGGCGTTCGAGCAGGATAACTCCGCCTACGTTGCGCAGAAAAAAGGCTTTTTCGCCACGCAGTTCAACCGCGCTGCAGACCGCATGAAGCCCGCCATCACGAAATTCGTCTCCGGCCTGACGGGGCCCGGGAACGGCTTTACCGCGGGCGCGTAAGCTGAAGCGGCCTGTTCGCGTATCGGCTGCTCCGGGGAGGATCCGTTCTGACTTTCAAGCATAACGCCCTGATGTGGTTCCTGCTGGCGATCGGACTGCTGGTGGGTGACGCTGCGCTTGTCTACCGCAGTTACGAGCGGCTGGACGCGCAGAAGAACCTTGTTTTCCACACCTATGAAGTGATCGGGGAGATCACGAGCATTGTCTCGCGGCTGAAGGACGTCCAGTCGTCCCAGCGCGGCTACGTCATTACCGGCCGGCCGGAATATCTCGCCCCGTATTCGGCCGCGCGATCGGTTATCAATGACAGCCTGCAGCGCCTCGAGACCCTCGTCGGGGATAACCCGGCCCAGGAGAAAAACGCGCAGGTCTTGCGTGCGGATGCGGAAAAACGCATCGCCATCGCGGCCGAGATCATCGAAGTCCATGACCGCCAGGGACGAGACGCGGCCTTCGCGCTGATCAGCACGGGCAAAGGCGAGCGGGAGATGGAGGCGATCACGCATGCCGCTGCCGGCATGGTCGCGATCGAACGCGGCCTGCTTGCCGAGCGCCAGGCCAAGGCCGAAGAAGCGGCGGAGCTGACCCTCGCGATCGGCGGCGGCGGGGCGGTGCTTTGCGTGCTTATCCTCGGCGGCGTTTTCCTGGTGGTGCATCGTGAGGCGCAGCGCCGGGAAAAAGCAGAGAAGGAGGCGCAAGGGGCGCTGGCCGTCCTCCAGCGCGTCGCCGACCAGGACAGGCAGATCAGCCATATGTCCGACTACCTGCAAAGCTGCCGCAGCGTAAAGGAAGCGCATGATGTTATTTCCTCCTCCGTCCTGAAAATTCTGCCCGGCACGACGGGGGAAATCGCGCTCTTCAATAATTCCCGCAACCGGCTGGATCCTGCCGTCAGCTGGGGCGGCGAGGAATATATGAGCAGCGGCTTCGCGCCGGAGCGCTGCTGGGCGCTGCGCCGCGGCCAGATGCATCACGTCATCCCCGGCGGAAGCGAGCCGCTCTGCGGACATATCCCGGCAATGCCCCCCGGCGGCGCCATCTGTTTCCCGATGCAGGCGCAAGGGGAGACGATCGGATGCCTGACGCTGGTCTCGGACGAGCCCTCCGATATGGGCGCGCAGACGGAGAAGGCCGTTCGCCGCGCCGGGGAGCAGATCGCGCTTGCCCTCTCCAACCTCCGGCTTCAGGAAAAACTGCGCGACCAGTCGGTGCGCGACCCGCTGACGCATCTTTTCAACCGCCGCTATCTGGAAGAAACGATGGAGCGGGAACTGGACAGGGCGCGGCGCAAGGAACTTCCGCTCGGGCTGATGGTGCTCGATATCGACCACTTCAAGAAATACAACGACAGCCGGGGACACGACGCGGGGGACGCGCTGCTGGCTCAGTTCGCCAAGCTGCTGATGGAACAGATCCGCCAGGAAGACATTGCCTGCCGCTATGGCGGAGAGGAATTCGTGGTCGTCATGCCGGGCGCCGGCGTCGAAATTACCGAGGCGCGCGCGAAGAAGATATGCGAGGCCGTGCGCAATATGAAAGTGACGCTCGGCGGGGAGAGCTTTGGCGGGGTCACCGTTTCGATCGGCGTCAGCAGCTACCCCGCGCATGGCATCCGGATGGAAGAACTGGTGAGTGCGGCCGATAAGGCGCTTTATGGCGCAAAGCATGGCGGCCGCGACCAAGTGCGGCTTGCTGTGGCGGAATAGCTAAATTCAGGTCATCCCGCGCGGGAAGGACATGGCGCTGCGCATCGCTTCTTCGCGGCGCTCGATCGCAGCCGCGGTCTGCGCCACGCCCAACATACCGGCGCGCAGGGCATGCTGCTTGAAACTGATGCCATCCTTTTTGATGAATACGCTGGCATCCGCGCGCAGCAGCAGCGTGATCGCCGTCTCGTCCCTCTGCGCCAGCGCGAGGTAGAGCGGGCGTTCCCCCCTTGCGTTCGGCGCGTTGGGGTCGGCCCCGATATCCAGGAACTCGGCAACCGCGTCATGCTGGCCCATGCGGATCGCGCGCGTCAGGTAGGTTTCACCCTCCACGCCCGGCTGGTCGAGGTAATCGCTGAGACGGTAGCGGTTGAAGCTTGATCGTACTGACATGCCTTTGTCCCTTGGCTGAGCACATCATGCCACGACCTGCCGCCCGGATAAATCCCGGCGAATGAGCGTTATGGAATTTACTTCGAGTATTTTTATGCTAAATTTAGTCTATTGACTCACCCCCTGCATTCTGGGAATCTCCGCCCGTTAGCCAAATTTCAAAACCTACTGTGCAAGGAGCATTCCACTATGGATTTAGGTCTTCCCCCCATCGATCCCGAAAAAGCATTCAACGCTTTTGAAAACATCCGCAAGGCATTCTCGGAAGCCGCCAGCGCAGACACCGGCACCGCGCAGCCGCTGTTCCAGTCGCTCGCCGACAAGTTCAACAAAATGGTCGATGAAGTCATGGAACTGGGCGCGACCGACCCCAACATCAGCCCGTCGAAAATCATGTTCAAGATGATGCCGACCATGATGGACGTGCAGCGCACCATGTCTCAGATCCAGCGCCTGGCGCAGACCGATGAGCGCGTGGCCGACACCATGGCGACCCTCGCGAACACCATCAAAACCGAAATCACCGGCATCCTGCCCGTTGGCGGCCTCGGTGGCTTCAACCTGCCCGGCCTCGGCGGCGGCTCGACCCCCGCTTCTGAAGACAAGCCGAACACCAACCCGAAAAAGCCGAAAAAACCCGGCAACGGTGGCAGCTTCGACCTCTAATCCGGTCGGAACTTCAAAAAAAAACCCCTCCCGGCTTGGCCTGGAGGGGTTTTTTGTTACCCCGCGCGGCGGCGCTTTGGTATAATTAACATAATTTTCGGGGCGTACATGCCGTTGAGCATAGGCGACGATAACGATTTCAAATCCCTCGGGGCGCTGCTGCTGGAAGCGGCCGCTCGCAAGGATGCGCGCGAGGTCGCCGTCCTGCTGGCGGCTGGCGCCGATCCCAATTTCGGCGGCGCGGATGGGGTGACGGCCCTTCACCTGGCCGCAAAGGCCGGCGATGTCGCAATCCTGGATGCGCTGCTCGCGCATCCGCGGGTCGACGTGAATGCGCGGGATGAGGACGTCACGTCACCGCTGATGGAGGCTGCGCGCGCAGGCCACCCGACGATCATCGAGAAGCTCATCGCGAAGGGGGCCGACCACGCGCTGACGGACAAGCACCACAGAAACGCGCTCATGATGGCCGCGCATAACAACAAGCCCGATGCGATCCGCATGCTGCTGAAAAAAGGCGCCAACGCGAATGCGCAGACGGAGGACGGGGGTTATACCGCGCTGCATTTCGCGACCAGCCGCAGCCATTACGCCGCGGTGATCGCGCTCGCGGGGGGTGGCGCAGACCCGACAATCCCCAATAAGGCAGGAATTACGCCGCTTGATCTCGCACAGCGCTTCGACCAGAGCGAGCCCGCGACGCAGGCCATGACGCATTTCATGGCCGCGGCCGGCGTCGGAAAATACCTGAAGAGCGGCGCGACGCGTACGGTCATTGCGCCCGTCACGGCCCGCTTCAAAAAGCACGAGCTTTAACCAAGGGCTGAAAAGATTTCGACCCGCCCGGGGAAGACGGGCGGGTCGAAAGAT
The DNA here is from genome assembly GCA_035626855.1 of Patescibacteria group bacterium. Lineage (GTDB taxonomy): Bacteria > Pseudomonadota > Alphaproteobacteria > Micavibrionales > UBA2020 > JAPWJZ01. The sequence goes on along the minus strand of DASPMW010000175.1, from coordinate 22,366 downwards.
TCTGGTCCAAAAGAATTTGGTCCGGCTGAAAATCAGTGGCTGGTTTTTTCGTCCATGGAATGGAGATGCTTTTGCAGCCCGCGCAGATTAGGTCGCTTGAGGAGATCCTTTTCCGCCATGTTCGCCATGCGGAGCGCGGAGCGCAGGCAGGCTTCGTGCTCGATGAAAAACTTGATTCGCGTTTCGTCCGGATGCGGCTGCTGCAGCTCCCAGGCAAGTTCGCGGGTTTCGTAAGTATCGGTGGCGGCAGTGGTGTCGAGGCGACCCATCTTTACTCTCTCCTTCGGTTGTTTAAGTCAGGCATGCGAAAAAAACGCGCGAGACCGCCTCGGCGTTGCTGTCGGTATACGGGGCTTGGTCTCTGGCGGTTGAAATGAAACGCAAACAGCTGTCCAAATATGAATTCAATCATGTATTTAGCCAAAGCCGTCGGCTGCCATCTGAAATGCGCAAGCCGGACGTCCTTGGTGATACTTCCAGTCTAGGCTGAAGGCGTTAACAATTTGTTAAGGCCGAGGATCGTTGACGGAGTCAAGTAACTGTAAACATTGGATATCTTGAACATACGTTCTCACTTTAAGCCCAAGGAATGTTTGCTTTTAATGTCCCCGCTGCTCTATAACCACGCGACGCCACGGCGAAAGCTGTTTCTCTCCGGGCGTGCAATTTCAAAGGGATTTTTTTAATGGGACGCAAGCTGGAATTTTGCCGCGACAAGGCTCTTCACACCGCAATGGAGAGTTTTTGGGCACATGGATATGAATCGACCTCGATGCGGGATCTCGCACAGAAACTTGGCCTCCATCTCGGCTCCGTCTATAACGCGCTCGGCGATAAGGAAAAGGTTTTCGAAGCGGCCCTGCGGCTGAATTTCGAAGAGGAACTGCAGCCCCGCCTGAAGGCCCTGATGGAAGACCCGAACCCGCTGCAGGCGCTCGACCGGCACATGGCGCAGGTCGTCGAGGAATGCAGCAAGCCGGGCATCGCGCCGGGCTGCTTCATCACCAACTCGCTGCTCGAGATCACCCATATCAACGAGAAAATCACGGCGCTGCTGCATGACTACATGACGCAGTGGCAGGACGCCTATGCCGTCTGCATCGAGAACGCCAAGAAGGCGGGCCAGGTGCATTCGAGCGTGGATAGCAAGAAATACTCGCACCTGCTGCTCGGCAGCGTTCTGTCGATGCGCGCTTTCGCGAAACTGAAGCTGCCGCCGCAGACGATCGACGACATGCGCGCCTGCGCGATTAAAGCGCTCGCGGCCTGAGGCCCCTGCTCTTTTCCTTCAGCTGACGCAGCGTTTCCTGCGCGATTTCCCCTTGGCGGGATTCGTTGTAGGCGGCCTGCGCCTGCTCGCGCGCTGGTCCCTCCATCGCGTCCCACCGTGCGCCGTTTGCGAGCAGCAACTCGGTCATGCGGCAGCGGAGGGAGAGGTCAGCGATCCCGCCTGCGGCTCCCAGCACATGGCGCGGCGGGTGCATATGCGCCGTGCTGTTGAAATCGGTTTTATACTCCGCCATGAAAGCGACTAGCGCAAGATCCCCGTTTTGCACGGCGCCCGCCGCAAGAGCGCCCGCCATAAAGGACGGGTCGGCGCCGAGCGCGACCAACGGCCGCACAAAATCGAGCCCGCCCATGACGGGGAGAATCGCGCTTGCGATGCGTTTTGTTTCCTCGGGTTTTTGTTCGGCAAGAAAGCGGAACAAGCCCATTGCACCCGCCTGCAGCGACAACACGACAAGCGACATATGCGTCATGCGCGGCGTCACTGAATCTATGGTTGCGAAATACCCGGGCAGGTCCGCACGGGGAAGATCAGAAGATTCGAACATATCCTTTAACAACTGCGCGACTGACGCTGTGTCGTTTTCCCTGGCGGCGCGATAGATAGCGTCCTGCAGCTCCGGGCCGGTTGCCGCGGCGCTATGGCCGAGCCCGCTTGCGCGAAGGCGATCGTCGGCGGAAGGGATTGTCATGGTTTTGGCGCGCCCGGCTTTTTGGCGCGGGCGGCCAGGTGGTCTTCAATCATGCGCGCGCAGAGGCCCTGCCCGTTTTCGCGCGCCCATCGGAGAGCCAGGCCGCCGTCGTCCGGGATTTTGGCGCCGCGCTTCAGCAAGAATTCCAGTACGCGAAGATGGCCATAGGCGGCGGCGACATCGACCATTACGCCGTTGCGGGCGTGGATGTCCGCGCCGGCATCGATCAGCACCTCTGCCACGTTTTTCTGGCCGTTGCGGCAGGCCCAGTAAAGCGCCGCGTCGTCGTTGATGCTGACGATCGCGCCGGCGCGGATCAGCTGGCGCGCGACATGCTCGTTGCCGGTTGCGGCGGCTGTTTTCAGCGGCTCGCCATATCTTGCATTCACATCGGCGCCGAGATCGATCAGCAGCTCCATCATGCGCGTGCTGCGCAGGCCGGCGGCGATGATGATCGCCTGGTCGCGCTGGGCGTGGATGTCGGCGCCCTGCTGGACGAGGTACTGGGCGACGTCGCGCTGGCCGTGCGCGACGGCGACATGCAGCGCGGCCGCACCGTCTTCGTTGGCGCTGACGCCGTTTTTGAGCAGCACCCGCAGCACATTCATATGCGCGTATTCCGAGGCGAGTTTCAGCGGCTCGTTATTCTCGGCGCGGGGATTCGCGCCGGAAGCGATGAGGAAGGCGCAGCGGATATCACGCCCGTTGCGCGCCGCTTTGACCAGGCTGCGGTCAAGGCTGCCCTGCCGCAGCCAGATCCAGGAACGGCGCACGGCACCGGTCGCGTTGCCGAATAAACGCTTCAGCCCGCCGTCCTTTTTGCCGCTGTCATTCTCGTGGCCGGCCATGCCCTGCCCTTTTCCAGATTGGAAGTCTGGTGCCCTGTCAGAATCTTATCGCTGGTGAGATTAAAACTATACGCCCTTTGACGCGCCGTCAATCCGGCGCAACGTATTGATATGCCACCTATTTTTTGCGGGGCGGCGTGAGCGACCAGCGCTTGGGATCGGCTTTCTTGCGCAAGTGATAAAGTTGCAGCTCGAGATCCATCTGCGGCGGCACGGGGTAGGCGCTGCTGAGGTCTTTCAACGCCTCGTTGATCTCGCGCAGGCCGGAGGGGTTGTTGTGCCAGAGGCGGGGATCGAAGAGGCAGCCTTCTTCCCCCCGGGCGGCGAGGATCGCGAGCGGCGAAACGCCGTTTTTGTCCTTCACGAGCAGGTCGGCCGCACTCAGGAAATCCTTCTCCGACGCGTCTGCCGCAACTATCAGCTCGGCGATATTGCCGGTGCGGGCGGCGAGGTGCAGCAGCGTTAGCCCCTGCTCCTTCACGCCATAGGGGACCTGCCGGAAATCGTCAAGGGTAGGATGATTGGGGCAGATATAGGCGTGATAAAGCTCCCAGTTTTGCACGTCGCGCTTCAGCAGTCCCTGATAGTGCTCGGTCACGTCAGGGGTAGCCGGTCCGCCAAACCGCGCGCGAAATGCTTCGCGCCTGCCATGCAGACCCGCCACCACGGAGGCGCTGTAGATATTTGCGTCGCGCTGAAACAGGTAGGTCATCATCGGCAGGTTGCCGGCGTAAAAGGCGAGCGAGAAGCTGTCGCCTGCGCTGATGTCGGCGCCTGCCTCGCGGAGTTTTTCCATGATTGCGGGCGTGCCTTTTTCAGCGACGTGACGGACCGCCTCCGCCGCATCCGCGTGACCGTTGCGGACGAGGAAATCGACAACCGGCAGGGAGGCAGGCGCGTAGAACGCGACGAGTTCTTTCAGCGTTTCAGCGCCCTCGTCTGCAATGAGGTTGAAGCCGCGCGCGAAGAATGCCTCGACAATCTTGAGCTCTCCCGCCTGCGCCGCGAGGCGAAAGGCGGGGGCCGTGGTGTTGTTGTAGGCGGTGTTCTGGGCCGGCTGCGCGTCGAGCAGGCGCTGCATTTCGCTCCAGTTTTTTGCCTTGGCGGCTTCGAGCAACTGCGCATGGAAATAACCCGAGGGGCCGGGCGGTCGGAACGCGGCCGGCGGGTTGAAAGCGTCTGCCGCGCCGTCGTCCCTGAAGCCGTCGGCCTGATTTTCGGGATTTTCGGCCATGCTATTTTTTCGGCGGCTTCAGCGCCGGCGCACTGTTGGCGGCCTTCTTGCGCAGCTCGCGGTAATTCAGCTCGTTCGCGATCGGGCCCAGCTGGATGCGTTTCTGGCACGGTTCGGGCAGCTGGCTGATGACGTCCTTCACTTCATAGGGGCGATCGGCCCAGAGCGCCGGCGCGAAGAAATCCTGCAAGGCCTTGTGGCGCTGGAGATGGGAGAAGACGGTGTCGATACTGTCGTCCGGATGATAGAGATCATCGCCCGTCAGCTTGCCGGCTGTAGCGCGGCGAACGAGCTCGGAAAACTTGCCCGTCTGCGCCGCGATGACAAGCCCCGTTTCGCCTGAATCGCCGCGCTTGCCGCGCAGGTCGTCAAGGGAGTACGACCCGGTGAAACTGCGGTTGAATTCATCGAATTTGGCGTGGCGGGTTTCCGCCAGTTGCGCGCGGAAACCTTCGACGATGGCGCGCAGCATGGGACGGCTGCGGTTGCGGCGGGCGATCGACCACGCTTCGCCCTGCAGCGTGGTGTGATCGGCGCCATGCTTCATGAGCAGGCGGACCATGCTGCCGTTATTGTTTCGCACCGCTTCGGTCAGCGGCGTTTCGCGATATTCATAGGCGTTCGGGTTAGCGCGGTGCCGCAGCAGGAATTCGGCTTCCTCGGTCATGCCCTGCCCGGCGGCGTGGCGCAGCGCCTTGCCTCCTTGCGCATTCACGTCGGCGCCCTGCGCGAGCAGCAGTTCGGCGGCGTCGGTATGGTGATTGATGATCGCGCTGATAAACGCCTCACCATTCTTGGCGTTCGCGTCGACCTTGCGGTCGAGGAAGAGCTGCAGCATATCGAGCCGGCCTTCCGCCCCCGCCCTGACGAAGGCGCTGAAGCCCTCGGCGGAGATATCGGCCCCGCGATCGAGGAGGAACTCGACCAACTCCTTGTTCGCGGAAGAGACGGCAAGGCAGAGCACGCTGCCGTGGTAATTATGCGCGTTGATATCCGCACCGGCGTCGAGCAGCAGCCGCACGATCTCGAGATGCCCGTTTTCAGCGGCGTCGCGAATCGGCTCATTGGTCCAGACTGTCGGATCGGCTTCCTTGGAAAGAAGGAAGCGCACGACATCGGCATGGCCTTTCTTGACGGCGACGCGGAGCATTTCTTCGCTGTAATAATGCACATCCAGGCCGCATTCCTCGACCAGATGCCGCACGACACCTGTATGGCCGTTCTCCGCGGCGATTTCGCCCAGCCGGTGCATATTGGCCTTGTCGGTCCATTCCGGGTCGTTCTTCACGAGTTCGAGGAGCATGTCGAGCCGGCCATGCTTGACCGCCATGCGCAGGATCTCGTCATTGCGCGACCACTGCGCGGGAACCTGCATGAGCATTCTGAAGCGCCAGCTATCCCCCTGTTCCAGCGCTGACACCATATCGGCATTCAGTTGCTCGGCGCGGCGGGAACGCAGCGTCGCGCGCCAGTGCTGATCGGCAAGCGTCGGCTTTCGCTTTTCTAGGCTGCTGTCGGGCATGGCTGCGCATTCCTGTTGCGGCTGTTTGAACGGCGTTAAGTTTTACACGCGGTCCACGGGCTGACAATACCGATTTTCCGGAAAGAGCGGGAGTTAACGCGCGAGCTTGTAGCGCTGCTGCTTGGCGCCGGCCTGAAGCGTGTTCTGGCTGACTTCGCGCAGGAATTTTTCGACACCGAGCCCCTCGCGGAATTTCTCGGAGGTATGGGCAAGCAATGTGAGGGCTTTCTCGCATTGGCCGGTCCAGAGACGCGGAAGGAAGACATCCTTGAGCTGGTTCTGCCGCTCGAGCACGCCGAGAAGCGTTTCGCCATGCGCGTTGCGCGACAGGTAATCGTCGATCGTCAGCTGCGGACCCGCCTTTTCGGTTACTTCCGCGAACAGGCGTTTTTCGGCGGCGCAGTGCAGCGGCGTCATGCCGAGACGCGGGTGTACCACGCGCAGGTTTTCAGGCGAAAAATCGACAAGGGCAAACCCCCGCACGGCTTCCGCTTTCAGGTGATGCGCGACGACGGCGATTTGCTCGGGCAGGTCTTCGTCGGCCGGGAACTTCTCGATCGCGCGGGCGCGCGCGTAATCGGGGTCCGCGCCGCGTTCGAGCATCAGGCGGATCGGCGCGAAGCCGTCGCGCAGATAGTTGTCGACCGCCTTGCGCAGGGGTCCCTGGTTATGCACGCTGATATCCGCGCCGATATCCAGCAGCGCTGCGGCGACCTTCATGGAACCGTTGTCCATCGCAATCATCAACGCGGTGTTGCGGTCGACCTGTTCGATTACCGCGACCGCCGCCTGCGCCATGCCGTAGATATGATTGAAGCTGTTGATCCTGTCGCCCTTCGCCGCATGGACCAGCGCGGTCGCATGGCTGCTCTGCGCCTTGGGATAGAGATAATCAATGCCTGCCAGATATTCATGATCGATGGCGTCGTTCATCAGCGTATTGAAAATGCGGCGCAGGGAATCATTTGCGGCTGGCACGCGCGCTTCGATCTGCCGGATGAGCCACATCGCGGTCGGTTCATCGCGCCGCTCCATCGCCGATGAAGCAGCGACCTGCATATCCTTCGAGCCCACTTGCGTCGTGTAATCGATGATCCAGGCGGCGGCATCGTATTTCCCCGCGGATACGGCGGCGTTGAACGACTCCTTGGCCCGCAGGCTGGAGAGGTTCATGTTCTGCAGCGGCGTCTTGCCGGCAAGCTGCCGCAAAATGCCGACATCCCCGTGTTTTGCCGCTGTGACCCAGGCAAATTTGGCGGAAGCCGGGGCGCCGTGATCGAGCAGCATCGCGATAATATGGGCCTGGCCACCGTTGATGGCGTGCTCGAGCGCGCGGGCGGCAGCCTCCTGCCATTCTTCGGCAGGCATTTTTTGACGGGCAAGCCCCGCCACCATCGCGGCCGGCGCTTCAGCGCCGCGATCGACAGCCGCCAGAAGTATCGGCAGGAGGGGCGGGTCGGAAAGCCCGGTAAAGACCGCGTCGAATCCTGCGTCATCGCCCTGGCGGAGCGCGTCGTACAGCGCTGCCAGTTCAGTCTCTCTATCCGGATGGGGCGATGCGGTCATGTCCTGATCCTCATACGCCTATTTCTAGCGGCGACGGGCCATTATGTCAATACAACCTGCTGCCGGAGAGAATATTTCGTTTAACGGCAACCGCTTATTTAACTGCTGCGCGGATAAGGTTAAGATAGCAGGCAAGGACGTTCACCGCCCACATACGAGAGGCCCTTCATGGAAAAATCTGAAATCGCGCGCCTGCAACGATATCTGCAGGAAAAATTCGGCAACAAGACCCTCGCGCTCGAGACGCGCAAGCAGGCGAAGGATTCCGTCGAGGTAAAGCTGGGCGACGAATTCATCGGCACGATCTATCGCGATGAAGACGAGGGCGAGGTTTCCTATGACTTCAACATGGCGATCCTCGAGATCGACCTTCCCGCGGCTTAAAACAGGCAGGGCAGCGACATGAAGATCTACGGCAAGACGATCCCCGAAATCTTCCAGATGCTGCCGTGGCCCTATAAGGCTGTGGTGGTGCTCGGCACCGCGTTCTTCCTGTTCGCGGTTCCCTACAGCCTGCACTTTTTCCTGACCCTCGGCGTCGTGACCGAAAAGGTTGAGCCGATCGCCTTCCCGGGACTGGGCGGAAATGTGCGCGGGATGCTGGACCCCGCTGTCGCCTCCGACGGCAAGCAGGCGATCATGGCGCATACGACGACGACCGCCGTCGATTTCGGCAGCGGTCCGCAGTTTTCAGCCGAAGTCAACCTGGAGCGTGCTTCAGCCCCCTGCCGCGCCTGGATGACGATTTCCGGCGTTGGCCTGCGTGCGCGGGACGACGACCAGGTTCCCGATCCGATCGATCCGCGCAAATCCCTTCCGCGCGGCATCTGGCGCGCCGAAACCCCCGCTATTGTTTATGATCCAGACGATCCCGGCCGCCAGTGGAAGCTGTACGGCTACCGCTATTTCTGGAACGGCGACGAACAGACGGCGCGTATTTATGGCGCGATTGTCCAAGCCACGGCGCCCAAGCCTGAAGGCCCCTGGACGGACGAGAACTGGCTGTTCACGGCGCGTCCGGACCTGCCGCCTGAGCCTTATTCCGGCTTTCCGCGGTATCACCTTTCGACGCTGAGCCCGGAACTGGCTGATGTCATTTTCTACGCGCGGCCGAGCGTGGTTTATTTCAGGAAAACGCTGTTCATGACGCTGTCGGCCTTCGTCATGGGCAGCCGCACCCCGGACCGCGTCATCCTGCTGTCCTCGACCGATCACGGCAACAGCTGGGCCTATCGCGGAACTGTCCTGCGCGGCGCGGATGCGCCGAAAATGGGCAGCTACGAACATGTCACTGGGGCGTCGCTGCTGCTATACGAGAACAAGCTTTATCTGGCGGCGGTGCTTGGCAACAAGACGGCGGACGGGCTTGGCACATTCCTGATACCCTTTGCGAACGAGATCACGGCGCAGCTGGCGCGCGACGAGAAAACCGGCGCCCCTGTCATCGCAAATCACTTCCCGCGCAATTCACTGCAGCCTTCGGCGCTTGGCGGCGGATTTGCGGCTTATACCGACCTCTGCCGCACGGGAATGATGATCGGCGAGTATTCCGACATCCGTCAGAGTTTCCAGATTTTCAAGACCTATAAAAAGCCGCTGGATAAATAGCAAATACAACCCGCAGACTTTCGCGTGCCGCACGTAAATTTATTTCGTTTTTCGTCGCGCGCGTTTTTGACTCTGGCGCGGCAAATCGTTCTTCGCTAATATCCACCTCGTTCCAGAATAAAAAAATATCATCGAAGCGAATTATTAAAGGGAGACCGTCGATGGCATCGCTTTACTTCAAATATGCCGCCATGAACTCGGGCAAATCGACGCAACTTCTTCAAGCCCAGTATAACTATTTCGAACGCGGCATGAATCCGGTCGCCATGACGGCGCAGCTCGATACGCGCGCCGGCGCGGGCAAGATCGCATCGCGTCTCGGCCTCGACTGCCCTGCCTATACCTTCGACAAAACGACCGACGTCATCGCCTTTGTCGAGGACATGAACAAGACAAAGCATGTCGATATCCTTTTCGTCGATGAAGCCCAGTTCCTGACGGAAGAGCAGGTGTTCCAGTGCGCCCGCGTGGTGGACGACCTGAAGATCCCGGTCATGTGCTACGGCCTCAAGACCGACTTCATGGGCAAGCTGTTCATGGGCTCCGAAGCCCTGCTGCGGCTCGCCGACAATATCGAGGAAATCAAGGCCATCTGCTGGTGCGGCAAAAAAGCGACCATGACCGCGCGCCTGACGCCGAAGGGCGACATGATGACCGCCGGGCAGCAAATCGCGATCGGCGGCAACGAGATGTATACCTCCCTCTGCCGCAAGCATTTCATGCGCGGCGAGGCAAAGGCGCTGCCGGTTTCCGACAAGAAGAAATCAGCCGCCTGATCAAACAGCGCGGCTTTTATCCGGCGGCTGCTCTTTTTCCGCCTGCAATACGTCTTTCAGAAAATTTTCCGCCTTTCGCGCCTCGTGCCAGAAGCCGAGATGCGGAAAGGAGAGCCCCAAGGCCAGCAAGCCGAGGGGTATGAACCCGCCCGCCCAGCTATGCTCCTGCGGAACCAGGGTTCCGTCGAGCGCTGCGCAGGATAAAGGAACAACCAGGGTCGCGATGCCTGCCAGCCATACCGTCAGGAAGATCTTCACCCGCCGCTGCAGGCTCATGACAACGGTGACGCGGCTGCCAGCCCCGCTTTCTGGCGTTATATCGCCCGCGACCCTCGGCAGGAACGCGTTCTGGTAGCTTATATCCCGCCAGATCGCAAAACGGCCTTGCGCAACCGCGCCCTGGAAACCGCCACCGCCACGCTTCAGGAAGCGGTCGCGCCAGCTGCGCGCAGGGGTAAGCTTGGCGACGAGCGCAGCTTCGGCTGCGGCGGGCGGCAACGGTGAGAGGAGAGTGAAACGGCGGCGGGGGAAGATCATTCCGGCCGGCCCAGATCAAACGTCGAGATTTGAAACCTCGAGCGCATGTTCCTGGATAAATTCGCGCCGCGGTTCAACGATATCGCCCATAAGGGTGGAGAAAATCTCGGATGCCATATCTTCCTTGTCGACCTTCACCTGCAGCAGGGAGCGGATGGACGGATCGAGCGTCGTTTCCCAGAGCTGTTCCGGGTTCATTTCACCGAGACCTTTGTAGCGCTGGATGGTGAGGCCCTTTTTGGCTGCCTCGATCACCTTGGTGTAAAGGTCATAGGGGCCGGCCACCGCCAGATCCTTCTCCCCGCCCTGCAACGCGCCGACGCCCTGGAAAAATTCGGTAAAGAATTCCGCGCTTTTCGCGATGCGCTGGCCCTCATGGGAATTAAGATGCTCGGCCGTGAGCTCCAGTCGGGTTTCTACGCCGCGCACGGTGCGCGCGAAAACGAAGCCGCCACTCTCGAGCAGTTGCCCCTTCCAGCCGCGTTCGTAAATTTCCGATACGGCATCGAGCCTTTTAGCGACAGCATCCGCGGTTTCCTGGCTGCGTTTATCGGGGTTGAAGGCGTCAGCGGCTGCGGCCTGTTCGACGATATGCTGGTGACCGATGCGGTGGATAATCGGCTCCATGTTCTGCTTCACCTTTTGCGACAGCTGCAGAATGCGCTTCAGGTCGTTGCCGGTCGCGATCTGGCCATCCGCCATGCGCAGGCGCAGGTCTTCGATCGAGGAATCAAGCAAATATTCTTCAAGATCGGCGTCGTTCTTGATGTAGCGCTCGGCCTTGCCGCGCTTGACCTTGTAGAGCGGCGGCTGGGCGATATACAGATGCCCGCGCGTGATGACTTCGGGCATCTGCCGGTAGAAGAAAGTCAGCAAGAGCGTGCGGATGTGGGAGCCGTCGACGTCCGCGTCAGTCATGATGATGATTTTATGATAGCGGAGCTTGTCGATCGAAAACTCCTCGCGGCCGATGCCAGTGCCGAGCGCCGTGATGAGCGTGCCGATTTCGGCGGAATTCAGCATGCGGTCGAAGCGCGCGCGCTCGACGTTCAGGATTTTGCCGCGCAAGGGGAGAATGGCCTGGTTCTGGCGATTGCGCGCCTGTTTCGCGGAGCCGCCTGCCGAGTCCCCTTCGACGATGAAAATTTCGGAGAGCACGGGGTCCTTTTCCGAACAATCGGCTAGTTTCCCCGGCAGCGAGGAAATATCGAGCAGGCCCTTGCGGCGCGTGAGGTCGCGTGCCTTGCGCGCGGCTTCACGGGCGGTCGCGGCCTCGATGATCTTCGCGGCGATTTTCTTGGCGTCCTGCGGATTTTCCTCGAACCATTCCGACAGCTTTTCGCCGAGCACGGATTCGACGACGGGCTTCACTTCGCTGGAAACCAGCTTGTCTTTCGTCTGACTGGAGAATTTGGGGTCCGGGACCTTCACCGACAGCACGCAGGTCATGCCTTCACGCATATCCTCGCCGGTCAGCTCGACCTTTTCTTTTTTGGCGATGCCGGAGCGTTCGGCATAGTTGTTAATCGTCCGCGTGAGCGCGGCGCGGAAACCGGAGAGGTGAGTGCCGCCGTCGCGCTGCGGAATGTTGTTGGTAAAGCAGACGGTGTCTTCGTGATAGGCGTCGGTCCATTCAATGGCCGCCTCGACCGTTATGCCGTTCTGTTCGCCCCGCACATAGATCGTCGGCTTGTGCAGCACGTTTTTGGCGCGGTTCAGGAAGTTCGCGAAAGCGATCAGGCCGCCGTCGTAGATGAACTCGCTTTTTTTCGGCTCCGCCTTGCGATTATCGACGAGCGTCAGGCGCACGCCGGAATTGAGGAAGGCAAGTTCGCGCATCCGGTGTTCAAGGGTCGTGAAGTTGAATTCCGTCATCGTGAAGGTTTCAGTCGAAGGCAGGAAGGTTACTTCCGTTCCCGTCTGGTCGGGCGGGCAAGTGCCGGTCGGCTTCAGGGGCGCTTCTGCATCGCCGTGGCGGAAGCGCATTTCCCAGACTTTGCCGTCACGCCAGATGCGCAGATCAAGCGTCTTCGAAAGCGCATTGACGACAGACACGCCGACGCCATGGAGGCCGCCAGAGACCTTGTAGGAATTCTGGTCGAATTTGCCGCCGGCATGCAGCTGCGTCATGATGACTTCGGCGGCCGAGACGCCTTCGGATTTATGGATCTCCACGGGAATGCCGCGGCCGTTATCGCGCACAGTGACGGAGCCATCCGCGTTCAGAACCACGTCGACGCCGTCGCAATGGCCGGCGAGCGCCTCGTCGATCGAGTTGTCGACGACTTCGTAGACCATGTGATGCAGGCCGGTGCCGTCATCGGTATCGCCGATATACATGCCCGGGCGCTTGCGCACCGCATCCAGGCCTTTCAGGACCTTGATCGAATCCGCGCCGTAATCGTCGACAGCCATCTGCTTGTCCGACTTTTTTGCCGTCTCGGTCATGTCATTATTCCCTGTCATGCGCCTTGGAATTCCACAGCGTAAATATAGCAAAATAAGCCGGAAACGAGGAGTAAAAAGAGCCATAAAAAATCTTCTAATATCAATATTTTAAGGCGAAAAATGGGTGTTAAAAAACCTCCTGTTTTCAGGTACTTGCTAATTGCCATATTTCGATTTAAGCCATTGGGCGGATCTATCTCCCTGCGGCGAGTGCAAGGACGATGGCGCAGGCAACAATGCCCAGTCCCGGCATCACGCGCGCCTCTTCCTTGTGCCGTGCCAGAGCGTAGAAAAGCAGGATAAACAGCGGCGTGCTGAGGTTAATCGCGGCCTGATAGGACGGGTTCGGGGTGAAGGCCATCGCGTAGTTCTTGAAGATCATGTGGCAGGTCCAGGCGGCGGCCGCCAGCAACACGGCGGTCAGCATTTTTTTATTCACCCAGCTCACCGTCGTTGCAGGACCGACGCCTTTCACAAGCGAATAGATCCCGGTCACCAGCACAGCGGTAAAGGACTGGATATACATGTAACCGTAAACAGCGCCCTCGAGCGGGCCGTGGTCCATCGCATATTTGTTGAGCACGGTCGTAAAGGTGTAGCCGACCAGCGCCGGGGCGGTATAAATCAGCGCCGCGCGCGTGACTTCGCACTTGTTCATATGGGACGCGAAATTAACGCAGCCTGCCAGAGCGGCGAGGATGACGGCTGTATTGGCGGGGTGCGCGGCATAGCGGGCGAGCAGGCCTGGGTCGAAGAAAAACCACAACAGGAAGGCGCACCAGACGGTGACCGGCTGCACGCGGCTGACGACGCCGCCACCGAATTTCGCAGCGGCATTAAAGGTCCGCACATCGGCGAAGGTGCCGGCGAAAACCGTTAAAATGACCGCGACGTAAAAGCGCGGGTCCGTCGGCAACTCGATGTAAAGCATCAGGGGCGACATCGCCACGACAACGATCACGCGCATCCAGAACACCAGCAGGTGACCGGGCTGCTTCAGGTACTGATTCACGAGAAAAAAACCGGCGGAGAAGACCGCGGCAATGACGGATGCAAATACCCATCCCCAGCCGGTCATGAACTCGTGGAAGGCGGCGCTTGTCTGCATCATTTTGCCACTACATCCAGCATCGCGCGAGGCGTGGCGCCGGCACCCTCGACCGCGAAGAAACGAGCCATGTTTTTCAGCGCGGAGAAAATGCCAGGATCCGTCCCGGTCAGAAACACCTGGCCATTCAAAGCGGAAAGGATGGCGAAAAGTTCATCCCGCCGGGCATCGTCGAGATGCGCGGCGACCTCGTCGAGAAGGAGAAGTGGCACGAAGCCCTTTTCCCCCTGCATCATCAACGCATGGGCCAGAACGATTGCCGTCAGCAGGCCCTTTTGTTCGCCGGTCGAGCATTGATCCGCCGGCATGTCCTTGACGCCGTAGCGCACCAGGAAGTCACTGCGGTGGATGCCCTCATGCGACTTGCCGCTATGCGCATCGAGGCCGCGGCTCTGGCGAAAGCGCTCCTTCAATGCGTCTTCTACAGCGAGCGCCGGCCGCTGCTGGATTTCGGTTTCGGTCCAGCCGGAGAGGGAAATATATGGAAGCGGAAAGACGGAGCGGCCCTCGCCCAGTTGCGCGACGTAATGCGCAAGTCGGGAAAGCAGGTTCAGCCGCGACGCTGCGATCGACACCGCATCGGCTGCAAGCTGCGTTTCCAGCGCGTCAAGCCAGCGCGGGTCGCTGTGCCGATGCTCGACCAGGATCTTCATGCGCTCGCGCAGGGTCGCGTCATAGTGATTCAGGCGCGTTACATGCGCGGGCTCGAAGGCATAAACGAGACGGTCAAAAAATTTCCGGCGGGCGGAAGCGCCTTCCAGAAAAAGGCGGTCCATCTGCGGCGTCAACCAGACGCAGGAAACATGCGCGGTCAGTTCATTTTGTGCCTTGGCGTCCTTGCCCCCGATACGCACCACGCGGCGCTTATAGTCGCGATCGAGGCCCGTGCCAATGCGAAGCTGCTCCCCGCTTGCAGTTTCCACCTCCGCCGAGACTGCCCAGAGATCCTCCGGTCCTGCTGTCCTGCTTTTCATTTCAAGCAAATCGGCGCCGCGCAGCCCCCTGCCGGGAATAAGCAGGCTAATCGCTTCGAGGATATTCGTTTTCCCCGCGCCGTTGGGACCGGTGAACACCGCCATGCGCGCAGCGGCGAAATCGAGCCGAAGCGCGTCATAGCTGCGAAAATGGGTAAGGTTCAGTTTTTGCAGGAGCAGGGGCACGGGGTCACAGCCTTTATCACATTAATATAGGCAACGCCGCCGCAAACGCCAGAGATGAGGCATAAAAAAGCGGGCTTTGCGCCCGCTTTTTCAGAGTTATTTTTACCGCGCAATCAGACGCGCATTGGCATGAGCACATACAACGACGATTGATCGGCCAGGTCCTGGATGATCGTGGGGGACGCGGGATCCGAAAGCGAAATGCGGCAGCCCTCGCCCTCGATCTGGCGCGTGACATCCATCAGGTAGGCGGAGTTGAAGCCGATTTCCATCGCGCCGGAGTTGAAGCGCACTTCCAGTTCTTCCGAAGCCGAGCCGCTATCGGGAGAATTCGCCGAGAGGGTCATCATTTTCCCGTTCAGCGTCAGCTTGACCGCACGCGACTTCTCGGAGGAAATCGTCGAAACGCGATCGACGGCGGAAGCAAACTGCGCAGGATTGACCTCAAGGAACTTGTCGTTGTTTTTGGGGATCACGCGCTCGTAATCGGGGAAGGTGCCGTCGATCAGCTTCGTCGTCATTGTGACGTGGTCGAAGGTAAATTTGAGCTTGTTATCCGACAGGCCGATCTCAATTGCGTCGCCGGCCTGGTCGATGAGCTTACGGATTTCATTGATCGCCTTGCGCGGGATGATGACCCCCGGCATATCCTTGGCGCCCTCCGGCAGCGGCATTTCAAAGCGGGCGAGGCGGTGGCCATCGGTCGCAACCGCGCGCAAGACGGCGACGCCGTCGCTTTCAGCTGCATGAAGGTAGATGCCGTTCAGGTAGTAGCGCGTTTCTTCGTTCGAAATTGCAAAGCGCGTGCGGTCGATCAGCGTGCGAAGGTCGGCGGCGGGCACCGCGAAGCTATAGGCGAATTTCTCGGTCGAACCCATTTTCGGGAAATCTTCCGTCGGCAGGCAGCCGAGGCGGAAGGTGGACTTGCCGGCCTTGACCATCAGCGTGGTGTCGCCGGAACCCGTGGTGAATTCCACAGTCGAAGAATCCGGCAGCTTGCGCACGATGTCGTAAAGCGTATGCGCAGGCACTGTCGTGGCGCCGGGCGCGGAGGAATGCGCAGCGACGGACTCGACGATTTCAAGGTCCATGTCGGTTGTGGTGAGCGACAGGGATTCCTTTTCAGCGCGTAACAGGACGTTCGCGAGGATTGGAATAGTGTTCCGGCGCTCGACCACGCTGTGCACATGGGTCAACGAACGAAGCAAATCGGCGCGATCAATGGTGAATTTCATGGAGAAACCATCCCTAAAAATCTGTGACGCTGTTTATTTACTGTTATGACGAAACTATAGCAACTGCGCGATTCGAAATCACGCGAAAAGGCGCGGCAGATAAGGGTTTCTGAGGATTCCGGCACGCCTCGGCAGCCGGCGGCAATCCGTTATTATGGCTATTTGCGATCCCGCGCAAGACGGTAGAGGTGGGGGTCATCAAGGATCGGCTGGAGGCTTTTGAGAAACAGCCCGGCCCATTTGCGTGCTCCCGCCGCGGTACCCACCAGATCTTGTCTGAATTCGACGATCACATAGGGCAGGCCGCGGCTTTCGGCATGGGTGCTCACCGTATTCTTGGTCACGTTTGCTGCCTTGAGCGAATAGGGCTCGTTTTCCCCCACGCGGATCTGTGGATTATTTTTGCGCAAAGAGTCAACGAGCCGGCGTGCGATGCCTTCCTCTTTGTTCCAGAGGACGCCGATATGCCAGGGGCGCTTGAAACCATCCATTTGCGGGGTAAAGCTGTGCAGAGACAAAAGCAGCGGGGCGACCCCCTTGTCAAGAAAGCGCTGGAGCTGGCCGTCGATTGCGCGGTGGTAGGGCCAGAAGATCTCGTCCAGACGTTGTTTTTTGTGCCCGGGCGACAGATTTTCGTTACCTGGTATGGCGATGTGATCGGATTCCGGTCGCATGCATTCGGGAGCATCAGGCCCGCGATTCAGGTCCACCACGAGACGGGAATAGGTCGCGAGAACCAGCGGCGCGTCCATTTTTGCTGAAATATAACGGCCGATATCCTGTGTTCCCGGATCCCAGGCGATGTGTTTTTTGAGCTCTGTCTTGCCAAGGCCGAGGTTATTGAGCGATCTGGGAACAAGATTGCTGGCATGATCGCAGACGATTACGCATTTGCCTTTGCCCTTGGCGTTCTCGACGACAACGGGCGCGGGTTCACTGCGGCTGATGATTGTACCGCCGGCGGCGGCTTTCACAGGGGCGCGGGGAGATAGTTTCTTCGCCGTTTTGCGCGTTGTTGGCTTCTTTTGAAGGGTCTTTGCAGCTTTCGCGGCGGTCTTTTTCTTTTTCATTGTTCTTCTTATCTAGACGACATCGAGGCCGCGGCGGGAGAATTTGACATCACGGTGAACATGCGCCGACATCAGGAGGCCGAAGCCGAACAGCACGGAAAGCATCACCGTGCCGCCATGAGATACCAGCGCGAGGGGCACCCCCACAACCGGTAAAAGTCCCATGACCATACCTGTGTTGATGAAAATATAAAGCGAAAAATTGACCACGATGCCGGCGCAAAGCAGGCGACCGAACTGGTTCTGGCAGCGGAAGGCCATGATGTAGCCATAGGCGATTATCAGGCCGAGCAGCGCAAGCAGCGCCAGCCCGCCGACCAGCCCCCATTCCTCGGTGAACAGGGTAAAGATAAAGTCTGTCTGCTTCTCGGGCAGGAAGTTGAGGTGGCTTTGCGTGCCGTGCAGAAAGCCCTTGCCGAAGACACCGCCGGAACCGAGCGCGATCTTGGATTGCGTGATATGATAGCCGGCGCCAAGCGGGTCGCTTTCGGGGTCCATGAAGATCATCACCCGCTTGCGCTGGTAGTCGTGCATCATCGTCCACAGCACCGGAAGGGATGCCAGTGCGGCGCCGCCGACAACGAGGAACATCCAGTAGGAAACTCCGGCCAGAAAGAACATCGCCCCGGCGGCGCCAATCAGCGATATAGCGGTGCCGAGATCGGGCTGGATCATGACCAGCAGGACCGGCAGCGCTAGCATGCCGAGCGGAACGATCAGGAAAAGCGGGTTTTTCACGTCTTCGGAAGTCGCGCCGTGAAAAAAGCGCGCGAGCGCGAGCACCACTGCGATCTTCATGGGCTCGGAGGGCTGCAGCTGCAGGAAACCGAGGTCGATCCAGCGCTGTGCCCCCATGCTCGTATGCCCTTTTATATCCACATAAATAAGGAGCACGACCACAAGCCCGAAAATGACATAGGCAAACTTCATCCAGATGCGGATATCGATCATCGCTGTGATGATAAGACCGGCCATGCCGATGGCAAAGCGCATCATCTGTTTACCGGCCCAAGGCTCGAGGCTGCCGCCAGCCGCCGAGTAGAGCGAAACGAAACCAACGCATGCCGTCATGGTGATGAGCAGCAGGAAGGGCCAGCTGATGGAAAGAAGCTTGTCGTAAAAATTCATGTTTTCGCGGCGCATGATATTACGGCTTTCTGTTTCGCTTGTTGCGCGGCGCGGCTTTTTTTGCAGGAGCGCCGGAGGACGCCGCGGCCTCGACTGCCTCGTCGACCGTGTGGATCCGGTGCGGCGCGCGCTTCTGGATGGCAAGCAGAATATCCCGGGCGATAGGAGCGGCAGCCTTGCCGCCGCCAACCCCGTGCTCGACCACCACCGCCGCCACGTAACGCGGGTCTTCCACGGGGCCATAGCCGACGAAAAGCGCGTGGTGGCGCCATTTCCACGGCAGGTTTTCGTTCTTGATGCCCTGCGCGCGCATGGTCGCGGTAATGCGGCGCACCTGCGCCGTGCCGGTCTTGCCCCCCATCGAATACGGCTCTTCCGTAATGCGCGAGCCCTTTGCTGTGCCGTTTGCGCCGTTGACGACACCGTTCATGCCCCGCATGACGATCGCAAGATGAGCGGGGTTAAGCTCGATGTTTTTCCATTCGGGAATCTGGTTGCCCTTCTCCTCGATAGAGCGGACGAGGACGGGTTTTACCGCCTTGCCGCCGTTCACCAGGCGCGCGGTCATCGTGGCAAGTTGCAGCGGCGTCGTCAGCGTGTGCCCTTGGCCGATCGCGCTGTTAAGCGTCTCGCCCTTGTGCCACTGTTCCTTGTAGCGTTTCATTTTCCAAGCGCGGTCGGGAATAATCCCCTCGCCTTCCCCGGGAACATCGAAATCCATTTTCGCGCCGAGGCCGAGCCGCCTGCCCATCTTTGCGATCGCATCCACGCCGATGCGGTTGCCCATTTCATAGAAGAAACAATCGCAGGACTGCACCAGCGCGCTCTCGAAACCCACACTGCCGTGGCCGGAGGGCCGCCAACAGTGAAACTTGTCCCGACCGAGCATGTAATAACCTGGGCAGAAAACATGCGTGCCGGGCGAGATGCCGGCGTCGAGGGCGGCGAGCGCCGTGACCATCTTGAAGCAGGAGCCGGGCGGGTACTGCCCGGCAACCGCCTTGTTGGTCAGGGGGTTTGTTTCATCGGCCAGCAACCCCTCCCATATATCCGCGGGGATGCCGCGGCTGAACAGGTTCGGATCGAAGCTTGGATATGAGCACAGCGCATAAACTTCGCCTGTATGCGCATCCATGACGACGGCGGAGGCGGAACGCTCCTTGGCGAGCAGTTCCTGGCACTGCATCTGCAGGTCCGCATCCAGTGTCAGGGTCAGGCGGTGACCCTTCTTGGGGTCGATGCGGGAAAGCTCGCGGATTTCCCGGCCGACGACGTTGACCTCCGCCTGTATTTTTCCGGCGACCCCGCGCAGCTCGGCGTCGAATTTTTTTTCGACGCCTGTCTTCCCGATGCGAAAGCCGGGAATGGTCATCACGGGATCGGGTTCCGCCTGCGCCGCGACCTCAGCCTCGCTCACGCGGCCGACATAGCCGATGATATGCGCCGTCGCGAGGCCAAGCGGGTAGGAGCGGATTTCGCCTTCTTCGGTCGAAACCCCGGGCAGGTCGGGAAAGTTCTGCTCGACCATTGCCATATCTTCCCAGGTGAGGTTCTCCTTCACGAGGATGGGCGTAAACGGTCTTACCTTGCCGAGTTCCAGCAGCACTGCTTGCTTGTCATCCTCCGTAACGGGAATCAGCTGCGCGAGGCGGTTCAAGGTTTCTTCGACATCCTCCGTCTGTTCGGGAACCAGGAAGGTGCGGAAATTTTGCGTGTTGATCGCCAGCGGCACGCCAAAACGGTCCATGATTTCGCCACGGCCCGCAGAGACCAGTCGGAGCGAGATGCGGTTCTTGTCGGAAAGGGTCTGGAATTTTTCCTGTTCAACCACCTGCAGGTAGCCGAGGCGCGCGCCGAGGATGCCGAACAGCCCCGCCTGCACCGCGCCAATCAGGAAGGCGCGGCGGGAGAATTCCTTGTATCTCTCCATATCCCGGTTCATGGCCGCATATTACTGAAAACGCCGCCGGTTTTAAACGCGAATAATAGGTTACTGACGCTCAGCCAGCTTCTTGTTGAAGGCCGAGAGCGGTAGGACGATCAGCGGGAAAATCACACTGGTCATGACCGCGCTTATGAGCACGGGCTGGAGCGTCTGGATTTCGAAGCTCTGGTTGAAGGCCGAATAAACGAGCCATTGGAACAATCCCGCCGTCAGCGTCACGAGCGCGAGCCCCATCCAAAGCACGATGAACCCTTGGCCCAGCATGAATTTGCGCTGACGTCGCATGATCCACTGCACCGCGAGCAAAGTAATGGCGTTGACGCCGAGCGGCCAGGTATCGCCTGCCAGCAGATCCAGCATGATGCCGAGGCAGAATGTCGCCAAGGGCGGAAAAGTGGACGGGCGCATGATCGCCCAGTAGTAAATGGCCATAAGGATGAAGGACGGCCGGATTTCGCCGAAATGCCCGATCTTGAACGGAAAGATGCTGAGTATCAGCAGCAGGAACATAAAAAGGATAATAAGCGCCCAGCGCCCCAGCATTCCGGCGGTCGAGCCGTCCCAGCCATCACCGGCGCGAAAAGCCATGATTAATTCCCGTTATTTTCTTTTGCGGGAATGCTGGTCAATAGGCGCCGCGATTTCACCGGTGGACAAGCCGCGGTCGACATCGGCGTTAATAACCTGGACATAGGTGATTTTCTCGATTTCGGAGAGGGGCTTTACCCAGACGCCGTCTGCGCCGACTTCGACGATCACGCCAATCGGCACGTCCGGAGGCAGCTGGCCGCCGTCGCCGGAAGTGACAATGCGCTGCCCGACCGTAAGTCCGCTATCGATGGGCAAACGTTCGAGCTTCAGCAATTCCACGTTTTTGCCCGCAAGGATGGCCTTGGTCCGGGTATTCTGGATCGTCACCGGAATATGGGAGTTCAGGTCCGTCACCAGCAGCACGCGGGCCGAGCGGCTGCCAGCCTCGGTCACGCGGCCGACAAGGCCCTGACCGGACATCACGGCATTGCCCTTGGTCACACCGTCATTGGTGCCGACGGGAAGCAGGACGCTCTTCACGAAGGATCCGCCGGGATCCGAAACCACGCGGGTCGTGACATAGGTGAGGTCGGGGTCGGCCTTAACGTTCAGCAGCTCGCGGAAGGACTGGTTTTCCGCCTGGTAGCGTAGCGCGTTCTCGTACCATTTCTGCAGCTTGGCGTTTTCTTCACGCAGTTGCATGTTCTCCGCGCGCAGCTGCCGCAGCGTCGCGATGCCATCGAAGGAGTCGGTCAGTCTGACAAAGGGCTCCGAGACCGCGTTCATGACAGGGGTCATTTTATCCGTGATGGAGATGCGCAACTGCTCGACGGGCAGCGCGTCCATCTTGTGGAATATCATGAGGGTAGCCGCCAGCAGCACCAGCACGGCGGGCGTGAGGCGCGTGGTCAGCGTCCGGGACGTCAGCGTCTGGATGACGGAGGTATGTGGGCGGCGGGTAACCAAAAATGCCTCGGAACGGCGCAAAAAATTATACGTCACCTAATTATAGCAAGAATGAGTTAACAAAGGCAAAAGGAAGTTCAGCCCAAGTGACTGATCCTGTTATTTAAAATTGTATCTATCGGGAAAATGGCGCTGCCCGGGTTTAATACATCGAGGTGAGGACGCCTTTGAGCTTCGGCATGTTCTCGAGCGCCTGACCGGAGCCGAGCGCGACGCAGGACAACGGGTCGTCCGCAACCATGACGGCGAGACCCGTCGCGTAACGAAGAACATAATCGAGATTGGACAGCAGAGAGCCGCCGCCCGTCATGACGATGCCGCGATCCACGATATCGGCAGCCAGTTCCGGAGCGGTGTGTTCGAGGGCGCCTTTTACCGCATCGATAATCGCGCCCACGGGCTCGGCCAGTGCTTCGGCGATCTGGCGTTCGGAAATGACGAGTTCTTTCGGCACGCCGTTCATCAGGTCGCGGCCCTTGATTTCCATCAGGCGGCCTTCGCCGTCTTCCGGCGGGCAGGCGGAGCCAATTTCTTTCTTCACGCGCTCGGCCGTCGATTCACCGATGAGCAGGTTATGCGTGCGGCGGATGTAGTTGATGATGGCTTCGTCCATCTTGTCGCCACCGACGCGCACGGAGCGGGCATAAACGATGCCACCAAGGGAAATAACGGCCACTTCTGTCGTGCCGCCGCCGATATCGACCA
>DASPMW010000174.1:0-3560 GCA_035626855.1 Patescibacteria group bacterium | reverse complement strand
GCGCTGAGCGGAGCGAAGGCGAAACCCCGCGCCCCGCGGCCCTGACCGGACCTCGCGCATAAAAAAAACCTCCTGCCATGCGGCGGGAGGTTTTTTTTATACCGGCGGCTGGTCAGGCCGCGATCGCTTTCCCGAATGCCTCGAAAATTTTTGCGGAGGTCTGGTTGAGGTAATAGTCGCCCTCCGGATGCCACTGCGTGCCGAGCACGAAGCGCTTGCCGGGGACGGATACCGCCTCGATGATGCCGTCATCGGCGATCGCCTCGACCTGCAATCCGTCGCCGAGCTTGTTGATGCCCTGCTGGTGGAGCGTATTGACCTTGAATTCGCCCTGCAGCCCGATCTTTTCGAACAGCCCGCCTTTCTGTGCGGTCACAGGGTGGGCCTGGGCTTCGTAAGTGTCCTTCAAAGGCTGGTCGGCCGGCTTGCGGTGGTCGCGCTTGCCGGGCAGTTCGTGGATATACTGATGCAGCGTGCCACCCATGACGACGTTCAGCTCCTGGAAGCCGCGGCAGATCGCCATCATCGGCTTGTCCATATCGATCACCTGCTTGATCATCGGCAGGGTCGTGGCATCGCGGCGCAGATCCAGGTCCTCGTCGCCGAACAGCTGTTCCTCCCCGTAGCAGGCGGGGGAAACGTGCGAGGGCGAACCCGTCAGCAGCACGCCATCGACGCGGTCGGCAATGGTGCGGAAGTCGAAATCCTTGCCCATGGCAGGGATCATCAGCGGCACGCCGCCCATGACCTCGACGATCGCGCGCACATAGGTGTCGCGGATCACATGCGCGGGAAGGCCGGCATAGTCGATCACGTTGGCAGGGATGAGGATGATGGGTGCCTTTTTCATTGTCGTGCCCTTATTCTTTCTTGGTCGCTTGTTCATAGATGACGAAGTATTTCCGCACCGGCGTTACCGCTTCCCATGTGCCCTTGTAGCCGGAGGGAACGGTGAAGCTGTCAGGCGCGTGAAAGTCCTGCGCCTCGCCGTCCTCGTTCGTCAGCCGCACATGGCCTTCGAGTAGCGTGCAGAACTCGTCTTCATTATAGGTGACTTTCCATTTGCCGGCGGAACATTCATAGATGCCCGCGTGAAACTCGTCGGACTTGCTCGAATGCAGCACCTTATAGGTGCGCTTCGGCGCGCCGGAAACGACGCGGTCGCTTTCAACAGCTTCCCATTCGGTGCCATGCAGCGCCGTGGTGGGGAAGGGAATGACTTTCATGGGGGCCCTCGTTTTTCTCAAGTCTTGCATAGCTTTAGCAGGCGATGTGCCGGATATGCCATGGAAAAATTTGACTTTTAACATAACCGGCAGCAAGATATTCGTCTCGCCGCTCAACACTATATAGGTGCTGCCATGAAGGATTTCCGCGCGGAAAACGTCTCCCCCTTGCGTGCCATGTATAACCGCATCGCCGTGCAACTCGGCGAAGACGAAAACATGGACTTCATGACGCGCGCGCGCGCCGCGATCAAGCGGCTGGAAGCGGAACCAGGCAGTCTCGATACCCGCGACCTCAAATCCCTGCAGTTCATCTACAACCGCATGGTGCATGTGCATGGCGTGAACGACCAGGCGGCCGACATGAAACAGGCGAACGAGGCGCTGGAGGAAGTCGGCGCGCTCGTCAAACGCGCGCGCAGTTCGTCATCCGGTCGCTGAAACGCCCGCGCGCCATCATACGGGGCTGGGGATAACACCCGCGCGAACTTAACATCTGTTTTCGGTAAAAAAGTGTTACAGGGCGTAAACTTTTGTCCGGATAGCATCTCCATCATCATTTTTCATCGCGCATGAGCATCGCGCATATTGATCTGATTCGCGGACGCGATGTGACGCTGCATGACGAAATGAAACGAAGTCTGCGAACGCGAAGCGTTGCGGGCAGGGTCAGAAACAATCATACGGGAATATTTTTTAGCAATGCGATGCGCCGCTCGTGGCCGTCATTTTTATTTCGGTTGGCGCGTGATGAAAAGATAAGCGCGGCGTGATCAAAACTATACGAGGCTTGCGGCGCGGAAATAAAACTAATGCAATAACGGCGCGGGTTGGATGAATAGCGTGGCGGTATCCCAAAAGAGAGAAGGGCGCCCCTTGCGGGTCGCCCTTCACTTTAAAAATCAGAAGTAAAAAATTACTTCTTCTTTTTCTTCGCTGCGGTCTTTTTCTTTGCAGCGGGTTTTTTTGCTTTAGCTGCTTTAGCAGTTTTCTTTTTCGTAGCCATTTTGGTTCTTCCCTATTGTAGAGGTTGATATGTCCCGTCCAACACAGCGACGCTGCATCTTCCTGAACATAATTTATTTTATTACGCGATTCTCATCCTTGTCAAAACAAATTCATGTTGACGACCTCGGGCGCGTTCGCGCGCGACGCGTGATGATGACGATGCGTGACGATCATGGTCGCTGACATCGTCATCGTTGATCACTCTTCGCCGCCGCTTCCGACATCCTCTTCGCCTTCGCTGTCCTGCGCCTTCAGCTGCGCATCGGTGTAGTGCTTCGCCTTCATGCAGGCCTTGAAGGCGGCGGCGATCTCGTCATCGGTCGCGCCGTCGCCCGACTTGCCGGGGATTGCATCCGCCTGGTCCGCGCAAGCGCTGCGATCCATCTCGATCTTGTCTGCGGGCGCCGCGTCCGCGCTGTTATCGGGCGGGATGGACACATCCGGCAGCGCGGCCGCGCCGCTGCCCGCGTCTTCCGCGGCATGCGCGATGTAAGACACGCCGCTGAAAGTGAAAAGGCCCAATAATGCAACTACGGCAAGGTATTTCGTCATCGTCACTCGCTCCTCATTTCGTGTTGCGCGGCGCTGTCTCGTCGCTTCATGCCCATGATGAGCCCTGTACGTGTCGCAGGGCAAGCCCTGTTGCCTCGTCATCGTTGCGCATCACGCGCATGATTACATAACGATTCAAGGTGGCGATGCGAGGGGGAGGCGAGCGGCGCGCACGGATTAAAAACTGCCGGCAGGCGCCGCATGTTATAATAGGGCATGTCCATCAACAGATTCGATTACGAACCACGGCGCATCCATTTCCGCCGCTTTCTCTCCCGCCTTTACAAGCAATGGAAGAACATCCCCCTGACGGTCGAGGATATGTCCGTGATCCGCGTCACGAGCGCCGGCGGCACCATCTATGAAGCGCGCCGCGGCCATACCGGCGCATGGACTGTCTATCGCATCTCCCGCCACAGCTACGAGGGCATCCGCGGCGACGGGCGTTCGGTCTGGGAGACGCTGCGCCAGGACGTGCCGGTCGAAACGGCGGTGGCCGAGCTCATCCGGCGCTGCCCGCCCTGCCTCACCTCCGACGAAACCCGCTACAATCACCCGGCAAACGTGCTCAAGCTCCTGAACGCCGCCGCCCTCCCAACCTGAAAGCAAGACGAATGCCCCGCCATCAAGACAGCACCGCCGCCGGCGACAGCACCTATGCCCGCCTGCTCGCGCGCTTCAAGGGCCAGCCTGTGGGCCGGAAGCCGCTGCTGCTGCCCGCGACCAAGGAGGCCGCCGCGCCCCAGCGCCAGCACACGCGGCCGAAGCCCGCCG
>DASPMW010000173.1:0-4608 GCA_035626855.1 Patescibacteria group bacterium | reverse complement strand
AGCGGGAAGCGGATAAACGCTTCCTTCAGCACGTTGTAGATATATTCGACCTGGAACCGCCTGAAAAAACTTTTGAAATCCATCTGCCACCGCCCGTTCTGAAAAGGCTTTTATAAATTATTCCCTCCACAATATCACAGGTGGCGGAGTCGAATTATGGCGGCGGTTGGGCAAGATTATGGAGATTTCGTGCAGCCGCCATTTGGGCAGAATGGGCGCCAAAGAAAAACCCCGGTGTTACGCCCGGGGTTTTCCTCTGTGTGCGCCCGAAGGAGAACAGGCGCAAATCTAGGTTTCTGGCTTGCCCTTTCAGGCGGCGCCGCGGAAGGCCTCTTCCTCGAAGGCTTCTTCCCATGATCCTTGGGTCGAGGCTTTCGAATATTCGGTCGCGCGGTTTTCGAAGAAGTTGGTGTGCTCGGCGCCGTTCAGCATCATGTCCATCCACGGCAGCGGGTTTTTCTCGATGCCGAAGACGGGCTGCAGGCCGAGCTGGGTCAGGCGGCGGTCGCCGATATAGCGGATGTAATCCTTCACTTCCTGCGCGGTCAGCCCCTCGATCTCGCCCATGCCGAAGGCGAGGTCGATGAAGGCGTCTTCATGATGGATGATCGTCTTGCAGGCTTCGGTGATGTCGTTGCGCAGCTTGTCTGTCCACACCTCCGGGTTTTCCTGGATGAAAGTCTTGAACAGCTTGATGACGGACAGCGTATGCAGCGTCTCGTCGCGCACCGACCAGGTGACGATCTGGCCCATGCCCTTCATCTTGTTGAAGCGCGGGAAGTTCATGAGCATCGCAAACGACGCGAACAGCTGCAGCCCTTCGGTAAATCCGCCGAACACCGCCATGGTCATGGCGATGTTTTCCTTGTCGGAAACGTTGAAACCCTGCATGTAGTCGAACTTGTCCTTCATTTCCTTGTATTTCATGAAGGCGGAATATTCGACCTCGGGCATGCCGAGCGTGTCGAGCAGGTGCGAATAGGCGGCGATATGGATCGTCTCGATGTTCGAGAAGGCGCAGAGCATCATCTGCACTTCGGTCGGCTTGAAGACCTGGCTGTAATGCTTCATGTAGCAGTTGTTCACCTCGACATCCGCCTGCGTGAAGAAGCGGAAGATCTGGGTCAGCAGGTTCTTCTCGGCCGGGGTGAGCTTTTTCTTCCAGTCGCGCACGTCCTCCGCCATCGGCACTTCTTCGGGCAGCCAGTGCAGGCGCTGCTGCGTCAGCCAGGCTTCATAGGCCCAGGGATAGTAGAACGGCTTGTAAACGTGATTTTCGGTCAGAAGGCGCGACATGGATTAATCCTTTAAAATACGGGGTAGCAGTTACTTGCCCAGAATCTGCCGGCCCTTGGGCGAGACGCAGACGCCCGCGGGGCAGGGTTCAATCAGGTCGAGGCGGGCGAGTTTTTCAAGATGGGTGCGCGACACGCGCTCGACGCAGTCGGGATCGTTGACGGCGCGCAGGGTCTGGAGTTCGGCTGTGTTCAGCATAGGCATGTTTCTCCGATGATGAGTTTCACGAGTCTTCGCGAAGCGTCTTTTTTTATAGTTGGTATCGAATTACTGGCAGGCGAGGCATTCGTCGTATTTATTGCCCGAAGTGCCCGCGCTGTTCAGCTCGGCCTTTTTCAGCTTGCCGTCGCCGCCATGGGCGTTTTCGGCGCGCTGGATCGACTTGGAGCGGCAGTAGTAAAGCGACTTCACGCCCTTCTTCCATGCCATCCAGTGGATCTGGTGCAGGTCGCGCTTGTGCACGTCGGCCGGCAGGAACACGTTCAGCGACTGCGCCTGGCAGATATAGGGCGTGCGGTCGGCGGCATGTTCGATCAGCCAGCGCTGGTCGAGCTCAAACGCGGTCTTGAACACGTCCTTCTCGTCCTGGCTCAGGAAGTCGAGATGCTGGACGGAGCCCTCATGCGTGATGATGTCCGACCAGACGTCGTCGTTGTTCTTGCCCTTGGCTTCCAGCACAATCTCGAGCGCCTTGTTGCGCACGAGGTGGGAGCCGGAAAGCGTCTTGTGCGTGTACGCGTTCGCCGTGTTCGGCTCGATGCCGGGCGAAGCGCCGCCCGTGATGATCGAGATCGACGCGGTCGGCGCGATCGCGATCTTGTTCGAGAAGCGCTCCATGATCCCGTATTCTTTCGCATCCGGGCAGGGGCCGCGCTCATGCGCAAGCTTGACGGAAGCGGCATCGGCGCCCGCCTTGATATGCTTGAACATGCGCTTGTTCCAGACTTTCGCCATCACGGATTCAAGCGGGATCATTTTCGTTTGCAGGAAGCTGTGGAAGCCCATGACGCCGAGGCCGATCGAGCGCTCGCGCATCGCGGCATATTTTGCGCGCATCATGCTGTCGGGCGCGCGGCGGATGAAATCCTCCAGCACGTTGTCGAGGAAGCGGCAGCAATCCTCGATAAAGGTCGGGTGGTCTTCGAATTCCTCGAACATCTCGAGGTTGACGGAGGACAGGCAGCAGACCGCGGTGCGCTCCTGCCCGTGATGGTCGCGGCCTGTCGGCAGCGTGATCTCGGAGCACAGGTTCGACATCTTCACGTTCAGGCCGGCGAGCTTGTGATGCTCGGGGATCGCGCGGTTGACGTGGTCGGAGAACAACAGGTAGGGCTCGCCGGTTTCGATGCGGGCGGTCAGGATGCGGATCCACAGCGCGCGCGCCGAGATGCGCTCGATGACCGAGCCGTCCTTCGCCGAGGTGAGCGCCCATTCTTCGTCTTTTTCAACGGCGCGCATGAAGGCATCGGAAATGACGACGCCATGGTGCAGGTTGAGCGCCTTGCGGTTGGGATCGCCGCCGGAGGGCTTGCGCATCTCGATGAATTCCTCGATCTCGGGATGCGAGACGGGAAGATAGACGGCCGCCGAACCGCGGCGCAGCGAGCCTTGGCTGATTGCGAGCGTCAGGCTGTCCATCACGCGGATGAACGGGACGATGCCGGAGGTCTTGCCGTTCTTGCCGACCTTCTCGCCGATCGAGCGCAGGTTGCCCCAGTAGGAGCCGATGCCGCCGCCGCGGGACGCGAGCCAGACGTTTTCGTTCCAGAGGTCAACGATGCCGTTCAGGCTGTCGTCGGTTTCGTTGAGGAAGCAGGAGATGGGCAGGCCGCGATCGGTGCCGCCGTTCGACAAAACGGGGGTGGCGGGCATGAACCACAGTTTCGAGATATAGTCATAAAGACGCTGCGCATGGGCCGCATCATCCGAATAGGACATCGCGACGCGCGCGAAAAGATCCTGGAAAGATTCACCCGGCAACAGGTAACGGTCGAGCAGGGTAGCCTTGCCGAATTCCGTCAAATTGGAATCGCGAGAGCGGTCAATAACGACCTTGGCGCCCTTCGCCACTTGAGCAACGTCAAACATGATTCATCTCCCCGTAATACTTCGCAGTGTTCTTTTTTTTATTGTTTTCCGCTTCGACTCTCCGCGCTAAGCCATTCAGATCGAATGAAAAGCCTCGCTTGGAAATACAGGTAAAGGCACTAAACCTTGTGACCTGATAAGCCAAAGCATACCACATCTTGGGGGGCTGTCCAGAAAACGGGCCGACAAAAATTTTCGGCGCCGGCCATATTTTTTCTTGACCGGCGACATTGCTCAGGAAAAACGCGGCTTCCTGAAAAAAACTTTTTTTCAACGGTGGCGCGCTCATCTTTCTTATCCACGGCAGACTGCATTTTCACGCAAATCTGTAATAGGGATATGGTAAGAAAACGCCAAATTTCCAGTGTCTGAGTTCGCCCAGACTACCAGTGGATCGTTAAAATACTGTTAAGATTGGCGCGGCCGGAATTTCATTCAATTTTTCGGCCTCCACCCCGGCGCATGTCGGCGTCCAGCAGCGCGTCTGCCGCGTCTCGTGACCCTCGATCAGGGGCGCGGCCGGCGAAAGCGCGCGGTGCCGGGCGCGGGCAGCCGCGCGCCGGTGCCGTGTTTCATCTTGCCTATTTCACGCGCGACGGCGGCCTTTTGCGCCGCCTCGGCGCGTTCGGCGGCGACGCTCGCAATTTCGGCCTCGATAATGGAGGCTGTGACGAAAGTCATATGCCGCGCGTCGTCGAGCGCGGTCTTGCCGCTCTTGTCGCGCTGTGCGGGGTTCGCGCCCGCGACCAGCAGCCGGCGGATGATTTCATGCGCCGCCTTGTCATCCTGCAGCCAGATCGTTTCATGCAGCGCGCCGCGGCGGTTGTCATCGAGCGCATCCGCCTTCGCGCCTTTTTCCAGGAGCGCCCGCACGCATATCGCGCAGCCGGAGCCGGCGGCCTTCATCAGCGCCGTCGTGCCGTCCTTCGTCGCGATATTCGGGTCGGCCTGGTTGCGCAACAGCATCTGCACGGTTGCGGGCTTGCGGTTGATGGCGGCGGCCACGAGCGGCGTCAAGCCGTTCTGGTCGCGCGCATTCACATCCGCGCCCGCGTCAATCAGCCAGCCCGCGACTTTATCGTAGCCCATATAGGCGGCGAGATGCAGCGCGGTGCCGCCCGCCGCCGTGAAGCCACGCGGATCGCGCAGCCGCGCGCGGGCGAGCGCCGGATGCGCGGCGATGAAATCGCGCGCGGCGTCGTGATGCGTCTCGATCAGGGTGAA
>DASPMW010000172.1:0-2080 GCA_035626855.1 Patescibacteria group bacterium | reverse complement strand
AAATCGTCGACGACAGTCACGCCGCCGGAAATGCCGCGGATTTCCATGCGGCGTTTGATGCCTTTGAAGGTGCTGAAGGCGCTTTGAATCTGGTTGTTCTTCAGCCCGCAATGTTTCGCCGCCGCCACGACGGCCAGCGCGTTGCGCACGTTCAGTTCGCCCACGAGGTCGAGATGGAACTTCGCTGACGGAATCTCGAATTCGCTGGCGGTGGGCCCAAGCCTGAGATTGAACGCGCGCACCGCGTTGTTCTCGCCCAGGCCGAAGCGCTTCACCGGGCAATGCGTCACGTCGAGCAGCGACGCAAGGTTCGGGTCATCACCGTTGCCGAAGAGTTGGCCGTTGCGCGGGATCAAATTGATGAAGCGCCGGAACGCGGTCTGGATTTCGGCGAGGCTCGAAAAAATGTCGGCATGATCGAACTCGAGGTTGTTGACGATCGCCACTTCCGGCAGGTAATGGACGAACTTGCTGCGCTTGTCGAAGAACGCCGTGTCGTACTCGTCGGCCTCGATTACGAAGAAATTGGAGTCGTCAGCCTTGCCGGCTAGGCGTGCGGAGATACCGAAGTTCATCGGCACGCCGCCGATCAGGAAGCCGGGGTCGTAGCCCGCATCTTCCAGTATCCAGGCCAGCATCGATGAGGTGGTGGTCTTGCCGTGGGTACCGGCGACCGCCAGAACCCATTTATTGCGCAGGATATGTTCACCGATCCACTGCGGGCCTGACGCATACGGCAGGCCGCGATTCAGGATTTCCTCCATCAGCGGATTGCCGCGGGAGACGACGTTGCCAATGACAAAGAGATCCGGCTTGAGGTCAATCTGCTCCGGTCCGAAGCCTTCGGTCAGCGCAATGCCCTGCGCCTGCAGCTGGGTGCTCATCGGCGGGTAAACATTGGCATCGCAACCGGTGACCGTATGCCCGGCTTCCTTGGCCAGCACCGCGAGTCCGCCCATGAAGGTGCCGCAGATGCCCAGAATGTGGATGTGCATTGTGTTGTTCAAAAATGAATAAGAAACACTGACTGAATTTCGGCGCAAAAGGTCAAATACCATGCAAACCGCCAAAATCAGCAGAACCCGGAATTTTACCCGACCCGCGGTCCTGCGCCTTAGAACCTGTTCTAACGTATCATCGAGCCCCATGAGCAATTTCACCACCAACACGGAGATGCTGCGGGCGGAAATCGCTGCCGCGGCGGCGCGTCTGATCGCGGAAGACGGCGCGGACTACGCTACCGCCAAGAAAAAGGCGGTCAAACAGGTGCTCGGCAATGCCAAGGTTCGCGGCGAAATCATGCCGGATAACGCGCAGATCGAAGAAGAAGTGCGCATATACAACGAACTCTTCTTTTCCGACACCCAACCGGCGCGCCTGCTCCACTTGCGCAAGCTGGCCGTGCGCCTGATGGACGACCTGGCCCGCTTTTCTCCATACCTGACCGGCGCCGTCTTGAATGGGACAGCGGGAGAGCACTCGGATATCCATTTGCAGCTCTTTGCCGAAAGCGCGAAGGATGTCGAAATTTTCCTTCTTAACAAGAGTGTCGATTTCGAGGTATCCGAATCCAATCATTTCAGTGGCCGGGGCGAGCCGGTCGAAACCCTCAGTTTCATGTGGCACGATGAAGGGGTGCATCTTGCCCTGTACGAGGCTGACGACGTGCGCGGCGCCGTCAAGCCGGGTCCTGATGGACGGGTGACGCGGGCGGACGTCGACGCCGTTCGTGCCTTAATCGCGGAATCAGAGCAAAAATGAAGAAAAATACGGTTCTTTTCGGCGGCATTGCCATCCTGTTCACCATTTCCGGGATTTTTTTCGCGCAGTATCGCCTGTCGCCGGCGGCTGCGGAATCCTCAGCTGTCAGCACGCTTCTGTCGCAGTCCATGAAGGATGCCGACGGGAAGGAGCAGCCCCTCGCGCAATGGAAAGGCCAGGCGCTCATCGTGAATTTCTGGGCAACCTGGTGCGCGCCATGCGTCGATGAAATGCCGGAGTTATCGAGCCTGCAACAGGAGATCGCCGGCCAGAATATCCAAATTCTGGGGATTGGCATTGATTCTGCTTCCAACATCGC
>DASPMW010000171.1:0-15603 GCA_035626855.1 Patescibacteria group bacterium | reverse complement strand
CCCTTACGCTGCTTGCCGCCGTCGTGGTGATCCTGGCGGCCGCTACCTATATGCGGATGCGGCTGGTCTACCTCGTCGCGGAGCGGGTCATCCGCGACCTGCGGGCAAAAATCTATCGTCACCTGCTCACCCTCGACCCTGCGTTTTTCGAGCAGAACAAGACGGGCGACCAGATCTCGCGCATAAACGCCGACACCAGCATCCTGCAGATCGTCATTACGACCAACCTGCCCATGGCATTCCGTCACTCGCTGATGCTGACAGGCGGCCTTGTGATGCTCTGCATCGTCAGCCCCTCGATGACCGGGGTGGTGCTGCTGGCGGTGCCCGTTGTTCTCGGTCCGCTGCTGTGGTTCGGCCGGCGCGTCCGCGCCAAGTCGCGCGACACGCAGACCCGTGTCGGCGATGTGGGTTCTTACAGTCTTGAAACCCTGCAAGGCATTCAGACCATCCAGGCTTTCGGCTACGAGGACGCCGCGGCGGCACAGTTCACCCAGCTTGCCGACAGCGTCTATAAAACCGCGCTCAGATACATCAATACCCGCGCGATTCTGATTGCATGGGTTATCTCGACGGTTTTCGGCGCGATCGGACTGGTGCTCTGGTATGGCGGGCACAAGGTGCTGACGGGCGAGATGTCGGCGGGCGAGCTGTCGGCGTTTATCTTTTATGTCGCGATCGTCGCGGGAGCGGTCACAGCGGTCAGTGAGTCTTTAAGCGATTTTAACCGCGCGGCCGGAGCTGCCGACCGTATCGCCGGGGTTCTCGAGGCCGTGCCGACCGTCAACGCGCCCCGGCAGGCAAAAATGCTGCCAGAAAAAATCGCCGGCAGCATCTCGTTCGACAATGTCAGCTTCAGTTATCCGACGCGACCGAATATGGATGCGCTGCATGGCGTCACCTTCACCGTTGCGCCTGGCGACGTCGTTGCGCTCGTGGGGCCGAGCGGCGCCGGGAAAACAACGACATTCCAGTTGCTTCAGCGATTTTACGACCCCCGGGAAGGCAGCATCGAGATTGACGGGGTCCGGCTGGCCGATTGCGACCCGCGCGATATCCGCAGGCATCTCAGTGTCGTGTCGCAGGACCCTGCAGTTTTCTCACTCTCCATCGCCGACAACATCCGCGTCGGCAAGCCGTCGGCGACCGATGCCGAGGTGCGGCGCGCGGCCGAACTGGCGCAGGCCGACGAGTTCATCGCGAAATTGCCGCAGGGTTACAACACGCTCGTCGGCGAACGCGGAAACCGCCTTTCGGGCGGCCAGAAGCAGCGGATCGCCATCGCGCGCGCGATCCTGAAAGACTCCAAGATACTTCTGCTCGACGAAGCGACTTCGGCGCTCGATTCCGCGAACGAGGTTGCCGTTCACGCCGCGCTGCGCACGCTGATGGAGGGACGCACGACACTTATCATCGCGCACCGCCTGTCGACCGTGCAGAACGCCGCCAACATCATCGTCATGGATCAGGGGCATATTGTGGCGCAGGGAACCCATGCACAGCTATACCAGCACGAGGGCGTCTACCAGCACCTGGCGGCGCTTCAGCTCGACCTCAAGGCCAGCTGAAAACAGTTTACGTCAGGGCGCGAAAATAAGATCCACGCGGTCGGTCGGGCTGCGGTCGGTTTCGCTGCCTTTGGCCTGGACGTCGATGCGGTTCGGCTTGATGTTTTTTTCCATCAGATAGGTGCGCACCGCGAGCGCCCGCGAGAGGGAGATGCGCCGCGCGCTCGACTGTCCGTCATCGCCCGTCGCATAGCCGCGCACATGCAGCCTGCCGGTTTTGGCCTCAGTCATCTGGTGCGCGACGGCATCAAGCTTGCGCTGCGATTCAGCCGTGAGATCGCTGGTATTGCCAGGGAAGGCGAGCGTCAGGTCTTCGATAGCCGGCACCACGGGCAGTGCTGCGCCGGTTTCGGCAGGCGCAGCCGGCGCGGCCGCATCCGGTCGCGGGGGAACAGAGTCATATACCGGTGGAAGCATTGAAGGACGGGGAGTAGCAGGCTGGGCAGTGTCGGCGGCCGGCGCTACTGCCGCTTCCGGCGCTGCTGCGGGCTCAGCGGCTTTCTGCTCCAGTGGCGCTGCCGCGACGGGTTCAACCGGGTTTGCCGACATCGTTGGCACAGGCGGCACGGCGGGGCGCGTCGGCGCCGACGGGGCGGTGGCGCGGTGCGGCGCAACAGGTGCTGAAATCACCGGCGGCTGGCTTACGATCGGCTTTGAGCCGGCCGTGCCGCGCGGCGCAAGGGCTTCGAGGCGCTGTTCTTTCATTTGTGGCGGCTGGGAGATATTGCGGTTCCCGCTCTTGGCAACCGGCGAGGGAATCTCGGCCTGCGCCAGTTGCACTTTGGCGGCGGGTATTTCGTTTTCAACCGCTGTGACCGGTGCCGGCGGCGTTTGCGCAATCGCTTCGCCTGCCGCCGGTTCAAGTTTTTTCACGTCGGTAATGTCGGACTTGGCTGCAGCCGTCGCGGTCGCGACTGGCGCAACGTCTTCCTTCGCGCCGAAGGGACCGGTGCCTGTTGCGGCAGTGGGCGCGGCGGGCGCAGTATCAAGGTCGATTGCCGGTTTCGTCTCTGCCGCCTCGACGGCCGAGGCGGCTACTTCCGGAGGGACTACATCAGCCGGCGTACCGAAAGGACCGGTCGCCGCATCGCTGGTTATCGCGGGCGTCGCGGAGGCAAGCTGCACCACCGCGGGTTTTTCAAGCGCGGAGCGCGGCTTGCGCTTGGGGAGCGGGGGCGTGGTGACAGCCGCGGGCGCAGGCTGCAATTCCTCCAGCAGCCGGTCCGCTTCGCTGTTCAGCGCGGACAAGTCCGGCACGCCCGTCATCTGCTGCATGGGCGAAGCGCCCAGCTCGACATGCTTGACGACGATTTCGGGCATCGGCATTTCGCCATCGCCAGGCTCATCGTTTGCCACGGGCGCGGGGGTGGCGGCGACAACCGGTTCGGGCACGGCTTCTTCCGACGGCGCGGTAAGGAAAGCTTTCGCAAGTTTGCGTTTCGCGGCGGGCGCGACGGGAGTTTCCTCTCCAGCCACAGGCTTTACCAGCGGAGCGTCGACGGGCGCGGTAGCTTCAGCAGCGGCAATTGGCAGCGCTTCCTGCTGCACGTCGGTTGCGGCGTGGTATTCGTGCTCCTGCCGTTCGTTCAGGGCGTCGAGATTGACCTCGACGCTCGGCGCGTCGGTGGAGCGGTAACGGTTAAGATATTGAGCATCGGCGGAAGACACGCCCGAGAGCAGGGCGGCGATAGCGGTGCAGAGAAGCAAATGCCGGCGCATTATTCACTCCCTTAAAAATTAGGTGGCTGATTTGACTTTCGGCGCTTCCTTGCCGGAAACGGCCTTGATCTTTTTCAGCAGCTGGCCGTGGACGGTCGAATTGCCGACGACGATGCTGCGGCCATAGACATAGTCCTTGCCGCCGTTCAGGTCGGTAACCGTGCCACCCGACTCTTTGAGGATCAGCGCTGCTGCCGCGACGTCCCAGGCGCTGAGGTCGCGCTCCCAGAAACCATCGACGCGCGCCGCCGCGACGTAGCAGATATCCAGCGACGCCGCGCCAAAGCGGCGCATGCCGGCGCAATAGGGCGAAACGGCATCCTGTTCCGTCATGAAAACGGTATGGCTCTTAGTGCCGGGTCGCGCGCCGCCCATGGCGATCACGCATTGCATCAGGTCGGTGCGGTTCGAGACGCGCAAGCGCCGGCCCGTCATGAACGCGCCCATACCCTTTTCGGCGTAGAAAGTTTCATCGTTGATCGGATTGTGCACGACGCCCGCGATGATCTCGTTATCTTTTTCGAGCGCGATCGAAACAGCCCAGTGCGGAATGCCGTGCAGGAAGTTCGTGGTGCCGTCGAGCGGATCGATGATCCAGCGGACATTTGACTCTTTGCCCTTTTTCGCGCCGCCTTCCTCCATGAGGAAACCGTAGGAGGGGCGCGCCTTGGCGAGCGTCTCCATCACGATCTTCTCCGCCTTGTGGTCGGCGGTGGAGACGAAATCGGCCGGGCCTTTTTGCGAAACCTGCAGGTGCTCGACCTCGCCGAAATCGCGGACCAGCGCGCGGCCCGCCTTTTCAGCGGCATCGGCCATGACGTTCAGGATCGCGGAGCGGCGGGCAACAACCATTTTATTTAGTCTTTCGCACGCTCGACATAGGAAGAATCTTCGGTGCGCACGATGATGCGGGTGCCGGCGCCGATATGCGGCGGAACGAGCACGCGCGCGCCGTTTTCAAGCACGGCGGGCTTGTAGGACGACGACGCCGTCTGGCCCTTCACGACCGGGTCGGCTTCCGTGATCATCATGGTGACCGTTTCCGGCAGCGTGACGGAGAGCGCCTTGCCTTCGTTGATCTGCAGGACGCAGATCATGCCCTCTTGCAGGTACTGCGCGGGCTCGCCGATCAGTTCTTTGTCGACGATCAGCTGCTCGAAGGTCTCGCTGTGCATGAAGGTGTAGTGGTTGCCGTCGCTGTACAGGAACTGGAATTCCTCTTCATCGACCCGCGCGCGCTCGACCATGTCCTGGGTCGCGAAGCGGATATCCATTTTCGTGCCGGTCTGGATGTCGCGCATGACGACCTGCGCCACCGCCGCGCCTTTGCCCGGGGAGCGGAGCTCGTTTTCCATCACGACCCAGAGCTTGCTGTTATACTCGACGACCATCCCTTTGCGGAGGGTGTTTGCGGCGACTTTTGCCATAGATGCACCTTGTTTTCTAATTTGTCATAAATTTCGTTGCGCGGGGGCTATTCCTTGCGCGAGGCGATTGCTTTACCTAAATTCTTTAACGCCGTTTGTAAATCATTATCTTTAATGTCAGCCGTCACCGCATCGATCGCCTGCTGCTGTTGCAGGGACACCGGCTTGGTCTTTACGGGTTTCGCGACCGGTTTGTCCATAATGCTGGAGTCCTGCACGATCTTGATGTCCTTGATCGCGGGGTAGCCGAAAAAGGCGTTCAGGCGCTCGACCAGCAGGTTTTTCTGGTAGCTGAACTCAAGCGCGAAAGCCGGCTGCACGCCGAGCAGCAGCACGGCTTGGGGCGTACCACCCTTTTCCTTCTCTGCCTTTCGCTGAAATTTCAGTTCAACCGGCAGGGTATGCGCGGCGACCTCAGGCCCCACGATATGCAGCCATTGCGACACCATCTTGCCGAACAGCAGGTTCTTCTTGCCGAAGATATCCTTCGTCAGGCCGGGCACTAGGTCGGAAAGGGGGCGGGGGCGGTTGCCGGTTGTCATGCGCCGATTATGAGTATTTGTATTCCCTTGTCCATATCTTCCCAAACCAGAGGTATTAAAATACCATTTGACTTACCATAACTATTAAGATAGCCTTAAGATATTGGGAAAAGGGGAGCATCACATGAAATCAGTTTTCAATTGGCTGGCCGAAAAACCTGCGAAACAATGGACGCTCGGCGAAGCGCTGCTCGGAGCCGGAACCGGATATGAATTGTCCCGGGGCGCCCGCCTTGTCGAGCGGACCCTGACCCTCGGCGGCATTTTTGCTTCGGTTGCCTCCTTCGCGTTTGGTTCGTCTGGCGGGCCCCAACCGCTCGACTACCTTGTCGGCGGGAAGGCGTTCGGACTTATCGGCGCGACGATAACGGAACTGACACTCAGGGGAATCAAATCCCATCAAGAAACCGAGCAGGCGCGGGTCCAGGAAATGGGCCGCCTCATCGCGGGGTCGTACTGCGCGGGCTTAGGATCGGCGGGCGCCGCCAAAATGGGCGTGAAGTCCTGTCCCTGACGCTATAAAACTTGCGCGGGAGCCGCGTAACGGGCGATAGTGCCCGGCATGTCCCGGGCGTTTGATATACCAAAACTGCAAGCCGCACTTCTTGACTGGTTCGACCAAAACCAGCGGGTCATGCCGTGGCGCGCCACCAGGGGCAGGCGGCCCAACCCTTACCATGTCTGGCTGTCGGAAATAATGCTGCAGCAGACGACCGTCGTGACGGTCGGTCCATACTTCCTGAAATTCATCGACAGGTGGCCGACGATCGCCGATCTTGCGGCCGCGTCGCAGGACGAAGTGCTCGCCGCCTGGGCGGGGCTCGGCTACTACGCCCGCGCGCGTAACCTCCACAAATGCGCGAAATATGTGGTGGAAAACTGCGACGGCAGGTTTCCCAAGACGGTGGAGGCGCTTCTCGAACTCCCCGGCATCGGGCCTTATACCGCTGCCGCTATTTCATCCATCGCCTTCGATCTGCCGGCTGTCGCGGTCGATGGCAATGTGGAGAGGGTCGTCAGCCGCTTTTTTGCAATTACAGAACCATTGCCCCTTTCCAAGCCCGCGATCCGCGCAGGCGCGGCGCAGTTGGCCGATGCCAATACCCGGTCGGGCGACTTCACGCAGGCCTGCATGGAACTGGGCGCAACGATCTGCACGCCGCGCAGTCCCAAATGCGGCATTTGCCCCTGGCGCGAAGACTGCGTCGCGCGCATCATGGGCATACAGGAACAGCTGCCCGCCAAAGTGGCGAAGACGGCCAAGCCCGTCCGTTACGGCAA
The DNA here is from genome assembly GCA_035626855.1 of Patescibacteria group bacterium. Lineage (GTDB taxonomy): Bacteria > Pseudomonadota > Alphaproteobacteria > Micavibrionales > UBA2020 > JAPWJZ01. The sequence continues at coordinate 9,066 of DASPMW010000171.1, read as the reverse complement.
AGTATTCTGGGTGCATAATGGCAAGGGTTCTTTCCTTATCCACAAGCGGATCGGACAGGGGCTTTATGAAGGCATGTACCAGTTGCCGACGACGGTTTGGATAACGGATGACAAGGACGCCAGGGATCTCCAGCCGCCGCTGCGCATTTCACGCCTGCGGCCCGTGGGCGCCACGGTGCGCCACAGCTTCACGCATTTCGACCTCGTCCTCGAACTCTGGATGGGTGATACGAAAAATCCGGCGCTGAAGGATGCGGTCTGGATCACGCCCGATAATCTCGACGATTACGCGCTGCCGACGCTCATGAAAAAGGCTATCCGCTTGTGCGCGAACGGGAAAGCCGCCAAGACCGCTTGAGTATTCGCCCCAGCCTCCCTATTATGAGTAGCTGCATTCAAGGGCATGGAGTATCCGTCATGAGATTCCTCACTTCCGTTTTCGCCGCTTTCCTGCTGCTGCTCGCCTTCACCGTGGCGCGGGCGGGCGTCATCGGAGGGGATAAGGGTGAATCTTACGCGAACCCCAGCTACAAGGAACTGACGCAGACGCTCGTGATGATGGACGGCGTCGATATCACGGATCCGCTGGTTGCGAACGACTACGCCAAGCTCCTTTACTGCGACCTGTGGAAGCAAAACAGCAAGAACGACTTTGACTGGCAAAAAATCCGCCAGCAGATCGTCACCCGCATCACGCAGCACAAGGAGTATTACCGTATCCAGTACCAGTTGGGCGGTACCGTGTTCCTCAACGTCTATAACTTCGAGACGCAGGATTTCCCATTCAAGCCTGACTCGGCGCTGGTGCGCGTGGGGTCCATGTCGCTGCTCGACGTGTCGCAGATCGGCGAAAAGGACAAGGGCATCAAGAAACTCTGCGGCGACGACGAATACTCGCTGACCTTCCCGATCAACCATACCGTGCAGATGCACCAGCCCCTGACTTTCGACCGCCTGAAAATCCCGATGGACGAGGCCAAGCAGTTGCTCGACAAGATGGCGGCCATGCGCAATACCGACCGCCGGCTTTATGTGCGCTTCCGCTTCCGGCTCCAGTCGCTTCTTGCGAAAATGCCGCCGCCGCCCGTGAACCTGCGCCGCAACCGCGCGATGTTCCAGGCCGAGCTGTCGCAGATCGACGTCTTCCTCGACAAGGAAATGACGAAGTTCGTCACGACCGTATATATCCGCTGATTTAATTAAACTGCCGCGTCCGGCTTGCGCGCGGGGGCAGTCTGCGCCTTGCGCGGGGTGGGTTGCGCCCAGATCGCCTTCAGGATATGCACGCCCGCATCCGACAGGCAGCGCGCGATGCTGACCAGCAAGCCGAGGCCGACGATGAACAGGTAGGCGAGGCCGAAGGCCTTGATCTTCGGGGACAGCATGTACTGCCCGACGCGCCCGTCGATATGCATCGTGACCGCGGGGCTTTCCTGCTGTGTTGCGATGTTGTTCAGCACGTAGCTGACCACTTCGACCTTTTCGGGATGATAAAGCACCTGCCATGCCGCATAGCCGAAGCAGAGCGCAAGCCCCGCGCCGCCGAGGATGAGCACTACAGCGACAAGCATGAGCAGGGGTTTGAGTTGCTGTTGCATCAGAGCGGCAGGTCCGGTGTTGTCACCCGTTTTGCCGCGGGCAGCGAGATTGCCCGCAGGATGGCGACGCCGGTGCCGGTCAGCGCGCCGCCGACGCCGACAAGCGCGCGGAACACCATGACGCCGATGATGATGCGGAAAAACATGCGCACATTGTCGTTCATGTCGACCTTGGTCACGCGGCCGTCCTGATCGAGGGTGAAGGCGGGGGCATCAATCGCGCCGGAAGATTGCGCGAACACGTATTTCACGCCCTCGACCGTTTCGGGGTGGAACAGCATCTGCCAGGCGGCATAGCCGAAGGCGAGGACGAGCACCGCGCCGCTCGCTATCAGCACGACGGACAATATCGTGAGCGGGGCGCGGAAGGGGTTGTCCTGTTCCATCAGTTTTGCGCGGGGCTGGCGGGCTGGATCTGGGAGCGGATTTCCTGGCGGAGCACGTCGATCGGCCAGACCTTGCCCTTGTTCTCGAAGTGCCAGAAGGTCCACCCGTTGCAGGACGGCAGGCCCTGCAGCGCGGCGCCGACCTTGTGGATCGAGCCTTTATGATCGCCGGTATGATTGCGGGCGACAAGGTTGCCATCCGCCCTCACGCGGGCCGAATAGCGGCGGGAATGATCGAACAGCACTGCGCCCGGCTGGAGCAGCCCTTGCTCGATGACCTGGCCGAAGGGCACGCGGGGTTCTTCGCGTTTCTCGATCGGCTTCAGCATGGATTCATCGCCGGTCTTGATCGCGGCAATGCGTTCCTTGGCGTGCTGGATATAATCTTTCTCGCGCTCGATGCCGATAAAGTCGCGGCCGAGTTTCTTGGCGACAGCGCCGGTCGTGCCGGTGCCGAAGAACGGGTCGAGGATCACGTCGCCGATATCGGTCGAGGACAGGATGACGCGGTGGAGGAGGGCTTCCGGTTTTTGCGTCGGATGCGCCTTGTTGCCGTCGCCCTTCTTCAGGCGCTCGGCGCCGGTGCAAAGGGGGATGGTCCAGTCGGAGCGCATCTGCAGGTCTTCGTTCAGCGCCTTCATGGCGTCGTAATTGAAGCGGTATTTCGAGTTTTCAGATTTCGCCGCCCAGATGAGCGTCTCGTGGGCGTTCGTGAACCGGCGGCCGCGGAAGTTGGGCATCGGGTTCGTCTTGCGCCAGACGATGTCGTTGAGGATCCAGAAGCCGAGATCCTGCAGCTGCGCGCCCATGCGGAAGACGTTATGATAACTGCCGATCACCCAGATCGCGCCATCGTCTTTCAGGAGACGGCGCGCCTCAAGGAACCAGGCCTTGGTGAATTTGTCGTAAGCGGCGAAGCTTGAAAACTTGTCCCAGGCATCGTCGACCCCGTTTACCTTGCTGTTGTCGGGGCGGGTGAGGTCGCCGCCAAGTTGCAGGTTATAGGGCGGGTCGGCGAAGATCAGGTCGACCGAACGCGCGGGCAGGGATTTCATGATTTCAATGCAGTCGCCGGCAAGAATTTCGTTGCGGGGGAGTGCGTGTTTTGAGGGCTTTAGCCCGTTTTTTTCAAGCGTCTTCATAAGAAGAATCATGATTCATTCGAGACTCCGCGTCAACGAAAATCTTGAAAAAAGAATCAAAAGATTCAGGAGTTTGCAGAACTTTGTTTAAGCAGCCTGTCAAGAACGGGCGCGAAACTGCGGCGATGGAGCGGCGTAACGCCATGTTTTTCAAGCGCTTCGAGGTGCTCGGCCGTGCTGTATCCGACATTGGTGTGCCAGCCGTAATGCGGGAATTTTTTCGCGTGTTTTTTCATGATCTGGTCGCGGTGGTGCTTCGCGATGATAGATGCGGCGGCGATCGAGAAGCTGCGCGCGTCGCCCTGGATGATGGTGGTGACGGTAATGCCGCGGCCGAGCTTGGGCGGCATGTTGCCGTCGATCAGCGCGGCGGTCGGGCGCGCATCCAGGCATAGTTTGCGCAGTTTTGCATGGGCTTTGCGCATAGCGAGCAGCGAGGCTTGGAGGATATTGATGCGATCAATCTCCTCGACCGTGCAGATGCCGACGCCGACATGAGCAAACCGGTTGATCTCCTTGAAAAGGAATTCCCTTTTCTCGGCAGTCAGCTTTTTGCTGTCATTGATTTCGGCGAGGATGTCGGCCGGGAAGTCGGAGCGACGAAGAATAACAGCGGAGGCGACGACAGGACCCGCGAGCGGTCCGCGCCCCGCCTCGTCGATGCCGCAGACGATTCCGCCATGCCGGTCCTCGAACGAGAAGTCGGGTACATATTCAGGCAGATCAAGGGGTAGCGCCTGTTCTTTCGCCATGGCTCTTAAGTATAACGGTTATTGTTTAACCGCGATTAAACGCATAAGAGGGCGCCAAGTAAAGAACATTTTTTGAATCTGGAAACCGTGGCGGTTCAGGATCGCCTCCATGCCTTTTTTCGACATGTAGATGAAATTCAAAGGCGGATCGACATAGGTCCAGTTCGCGAAGTTGCGCGGCAGGTTGAAGCTGTTGCCATCGACTTCCTCGATATACAAAAGACCGCCTTTTTTCATCAGGCGCGAAAGACCGGCGACGAAGGCGTCTGGGTCTGGCTGCTCGCAGAAGGTTTCGAGCGCGAAGACGATGTCATATTTTTCCGGGTCTTCCGCCGCATAATCCATAACCGTGGAGTGCTTGAAGAGGTCGGGCGGGTATTTCTCCTGCGCGAAGCGGATGAAGAAATCATGGCTGTCGATGCCGAACACCTTCATGCCCTGCAGGTGCGCCGCCTTGATCGCATAACCCTGGCGGGCAGCGACGTCGAGGAACCGCTTTCCCTTCAACTCGGGCGTGATCTTGACGATGCGGTCCTTCATGTCGATGATCTCGCGCGCCGGGTCGGGCACGTGGGTGATCTGCGGGTCGATGCTCGCGAAATAGGCGTCGAGCTCGTCGCGCGTCACCAGCGGCTCCGTCATCACCGAGCCGCAATTTTTGCAGGAATGAAGGATGCAGCCGTTCTTTTCGCCCATCGGGTAGGGAAAAAACGGCTTCTGGCAGATGATGCAATCGTGGTCGGCTAATTCCGCTGTCATGCCCTAACTCAAACTTTTTGACGCGATTTCGTAGACATCGTTGGAGATGTCCTTCTCAGCCAGAATACGCTTCAATTCTTGTTCCATCAAGGACTTGCGTGCGGCGTCATAACGCTTCCAGTTGCGGAGCGGGTTGAGCAGGCGCGCAGCCGTGGAGGGGTTGATGCCGTTCACCTTGATCACCGTATCGGCGAGCAGGCGATAACCCGCGCCATCCTTGCGATGGAAGCCCGTCTGGTTGTTCATGGCGAAGGAGCCGAGCAGCGAGCGCAGGCGGTTCGGATTCTTGTATGTAAAATCGGGGTGGCTGGTGAGCTTCGTAACGGATTCAACGATGTCCTGCCGGTCGGCGATCGCCTGCAGGCTGAACCACTTGTCGAGGACGAGCGGATCGGCTTTCCATTCGGAATAAAATTCCTCGAAAGCCTCCGCGCGCTCTTGCGAAGCCGTGTCGGTGAGGATCGAAAGCGACAGGACCTTGTCGGTCATGTTGGTCGCATCCCTGAACTGCTGGGCGGCCAGGCGCGTGCCTTCCGCTTCATCGGCTTCGAAGATGTAGCGCAGCGCAACCGCCTTCAGGCGGCGCTTGCCCATGGCGGCGGGAGAGGGGCTGTAGGGACCGTTGTCTATATTGTTTTTGTAAAGCTGCTGCAGCGTGCCGCCAAAGCTGCGCCCGACCTCCGCCTGCACGAATTTCCGCGCGCCGTGCAGTCCGTCGACATCCACGACGTCCATCAGCTGCGCAAGATAGGTTTCGGAGGGCAGAGCGAGCGCCTTTGCCAGCAGCGCCTTGTCGGCTTTCGTGTCGGCCAGCAGGGCGCCGAAGGCGTTGGTGCAGGCGGCGGGCAGGATTTTTTCTTTGCCGCCAGCAAAGCCGAGGATAAGTCGTTGCAGATACGTCTGTCCCGCATCCCAGCGGTTGAACCCGTCGCTGTCGTTCGCCATCAGGAACAGCAAATCGTCTTCGGTCAGGTCGGAATAGAGCTTCACCGGCGCGGAAAAGCCGCGCAGGATCGACGGCACGGGTTTTTCCGCGATGTCTTCGAATACGAAGCTTTGTGATTTTTCCTTCAGTTCCAGCACGCGCGTTCCTTCGGGCAACAGGTCCCGCCCGTCGCTGCCCAGCAGCCCGACCGCGATTGGCATATGCATCGGCGACTTGCCGTGCTGGTTCGGCGTCGGCGGAGTGTGCTGCTCCAGCTTCAGCGTGTATTTCTTCGCCGCGGCGTCGTATTCCTGCGAGACCTTGATCTCGGGTGTGCCGGCTTGCATGTACCAGAGCCGGAACTGCGTCAGGTTGACGCCGGATGCGTCCTCCATGCATTTCACGAAATCGTCGCAGGTAACGGCCTGGCCGTCATGCCGCGCGAAGTAAAGATCCGTGCCCTGGCGGTATTTTTCCGGGCCGAGCAGCGTATGGATCATGCGGATCACTTCCGCGCCTTTTTCGTACACCGTCGCGGTGTAAAAATTGTTGATCTCGATATAGTTGTCGGGGCGGATCGGGTGCGCCATGGGGCTCGCGTCTTCGGGGAACTGCGCGTTGCGCAGCTGCTCGACATCGTCGATGCGCTGCACATCGGCCGAATTCATGTCGGCCGAGAAAATTTGGTCGCGGAAAACGGTCAGGCCTTCTTTCAGGCTAAGCTGGAACCAGTCGCGGCAGGTGATGCGGTTGCCGGTCCAGTTGTGGAAATACTCATGCGCGACCACGCCCTCGATCGCGAGGTAATCCGCATCGGTTGCGGTTTCGGGAACGGCAAGCACAAGCTTGGAGTTGAATATATTCAGGCTCTTGTTTTCCATCGCCCCGAAGTTGAAATCATTCACGGCAACGATGTTGAAAATGTCGAGGTCGTATTCGCGTCCGTATTTTTCCTCGTCCCATTTCATCGAATTTTTCAGCGCCAGCATGGCGTGGTCGCATTTGTTCTCGTTGCCATGGTTCACGTAGATGTAGAGGTCGACCTTCTTGCCGCTCATGGTCGTGAAGGTGTCGTGGATATGGGCGAGGTTGCCGGCGACAAGCGCGAAGAGGTAGCAGGGCTTTTTATGCGGATCGTCCCAGGTCGCGAAATGGCGGCCGTCGGGCAGCTCGCCTTTGTCCACGCAGTTGCCGTTGGACAGCAGCACGGGGCAAAGCCCCTTGTCCGCCTGAACGCGCGTCGTGAAGGTCGTCATCACGTCGGAGCGGTCGAGGTAATAGGTGATCTTGCGGAAGCCCTCCGGCTCGCACTGCGTGCAGTAATTGCCGCTCGAGCTGTAGAGACCTTCGAGGGCCGTGTTTTCCTCGGGCTTGATCTCGGTCACGATATCGAGGGTGAAAGTATCGGGCACGTCGCTCACGGTCAGCGAATTTTCATCGACCGTGTAACGGTTGCCCGACAGTTGCTCGCCGTTCATCTTCACCGATTTCAGCGCAAGTTCCTGCCCGTCGAGCACCAGGTTTTTCGCCTCGCTGTTGAGGCGGCGGAAAGTGGTGGTGGCTGAAACGGTCGTCCTGCCGGGATGGATGTCGAACACAAGATTGACATGCTCGATCGCGAAATCGGGGGCCTTGTAATCCTTCAGCAGTTTCGTCTGCGGTGCGTTTTCGGTGCGTGCCATAGTCTAGTTCCTTTCAAGCAATTCGATGATGCCAAAACCCATGATGCGGTAAAACGACACATGCCGGCCGCCAAAGAGGATCGCCGGCTTGCGCTCGCCGAGCGGCAGGGCGCGCAGGCCGAGTTCGCCGAGCTGCGCCAACGTCGCGGCAAGGTCGGGCGTTTCATAGCAGTTGTGATAGATCAGCTCGTTATATTTCGCGATGATGCCGTCCACCGGGCTTTTCCCCTCGGGACCGGGCTGGACAATTTCGACCGTGGGCTGCGTCGCGGAGAGGCAAAGGCGCAGATGCACGTTCTGCGCCGGGTCGTAAATTCTCTCCTGCGGCGTGTAGCCAAGCGCTTCAAGCATCGTGAGCGCGGCCGCGTCGTCCTTCACGGCCAGCCCGAGGTGGTGGAATGTCAGGCCTGTCAGCGTCATGCCTTCTCCAGCACATAGGCGACGTTGACGGGCAGCTGCGCCGCGAGGCTTTCGGCCTCCGTCTTGCCCTCGTAGGGCCGGATCAGCTGCTGCTTGATGCGCAGCCCGCAGGCCTCGAACATATCCGCCAGTTCCTGTGGCTGGCGAAACAGGTAGATGTGGTCAACCGCGGGCGCATTCAGGCAAGTGGTCACAAAAATATGCGCGCCGGGCTTTGCTATGCGTGCGATCTGCTTCAGGAAGGCGGGCGGGTCCTCCACATGCTCCAGCACCTCGCCCATCACGACGGCGTCGTAGGCGCTGTCTTTCAGGTCGCATTGCAGGAAATCCATGCAGCGCAGGTCGAAAGGTTTTTTGCCGCCGCCGAAATGCTCGATCAGCGCGCGCGTCATGGCGACGCTGGTTTCGCTGATATCGATGCCGGTGAAATGGTTGTACGCGGAGCGTTCCATTGCCGTCATGAAGAAATAGCCATGGCCGGGCCCGATCTCGAGATATTCCCCCTGTTGATTTGCCGGCAGCGTGTCGCGGAAGAAGCGGAACAGGTCAAGATGGTTCGGCCAGAGATAAGAGGTGATGGCGAGGCCGTACATGTAGAAGGACATGTATTCCTCGTTGAAATAGACGCTGCTCGCGACTTCGGCGAAGGTGGAATAGCGGTATTTCTTGTGCTTCTGGAAGTAAATCTGCTCCCGCAGCGTATCGCCGACGATGGTCAGATAACAATCCGCAAGATAGGCGATCGTCAGCCCTTTTTGCAGGCAGAAGGTAATGTAGTCGTCGAGATGCTTCAGTTCCGCCGCACTGACATTGGCTAGCGCGTTTGTCATGAAATTGCGGTGCATGGGGTTGTCTTCGACCACCTTTGAAACAAGCGCGGCAACGTTCGGCGGCAGGGGAGCGGTGACGGCGGCGGGCTGGGCAGTCATGAGGTGGCCTCGAGCTTTCTTGTGTGGGGCGCATGCAATCGCAGCGCCGTTGTGACATAGGCGGGCACCACGGGCGCCTGGTGTAGCGGCAATTCCCAGGCGGCACCGGATTTAGCAAAGCCGAAACGCGGGTAAAGTTCGGCGACCATGGAGTTCTTTGGGGTCGGGATGTACTTCCCACGCAGCATGTTCGCGCCGAGGGACTTGGCAGCTTCGGCCAGTTGGGCGATGAGGGTTTCTTCGGCGCCGCGGCCGAGGACGCGGCAGCTCATCAGCAGCGTGTCGATCTCCGCAACTGTACCCTCCTTTTTGAGGATGGCGACGCCGACGAGGCCATAATCGCCGTATTTGTCGGAGATGGTCATGCCAAGGACGAGGGCGTTTTTATCATTGCTCAGTGTCTCGACTTCATCCTGCGTGCGCCGGATGGTTGTCAGATTAAACTGGTTGGTTTTGTTGATCAACTGGGTGAT